>JAKLDR010000037.1 GCA_022703445.1 Planctomycetota bacterium
GCCGCCAGGACCTCGTCGACCGACTTGGCCAGCGGGAACCGGCTGCAGGCGATCTCCGAGAGCCCGTCCTCCGTCTGGATGAAGATGGGCTTGGGCGCACCCGCCGCCAGCGTCGACTTGCCGACGCCCTCCGTTCCGTAAACCAGCAGCCGCGGCGGCAACGACTGCTTCCCTGTCTGGATCTGCTGCAACACTCCCATGTGACGCTTCTCCTTTCTCAATCAGATCGTGTCGAAGACGAGGGGGATCTCGTACCCGGTGGGCCAAGTGCCCGTGGCCACGCAGCGCTTCAGGCGCTCGATGGCCGCCTCGTTTTCCTTGCGGGCGTAGGCGACGGCCTGGTCGTCGATGCGCCATACGCCGCAGCGGAAGGGCTCCTGCTTCTCGATGGCCACGAACCAGGCCGGGAGCTTCTCGCCGGTCGTGACGTGGAACATGGCCGCGTAGAAGGCCAGCTGGTGCAGGTAGCCGTAGCGCTTGGCGTCCGCCGAGAAGTAATCGAGGTTGTCGGTGGTCTTGAGGTCGACGATGCCGTGGGTGACGTTGAGCCAGTCGAGCCGCGACTGGGCCTTGAGGCCGCAGTACTCGCCCCGGACTACGCCCTCGGGCTCGCCCTCCATGAGCAGCTCGCAGGCCACTCGGTGGGCCTTGACGCCGTCGGCCATCTTGCCGATCAGCTCGTACTGCTCGGTGGTCAGGACCGGCTTGCCCTGGACCTCGGCCCACTTCGTCCATGCCTGGGTGCCGGAGCCGTAAGGCTTGCCCGTCTTCTCGTTGATCGGCCCGCCGACCGCGAACTCCTCGGCGAACTTGGCCTGGCCCTCCAGGATCAGCTTGTGGGTGGCCCGGCCCACCAGGAAGGCCGGCCGGTCCTCGTCGGGGATCAGGCCGCTCTTCTTCTTCCAGTAGAGCAGCGGGCTCTTCCGGAAGTCGGCCAGCGCGTGGCTGGTCAGGTGCTCCTTGGCCTTCTCCTGATAGGCCTCGAACGGTTCGTGAATCAGGGCGTCCATCGGGCTCGACAGCGTGGCGACCATGGTCTACTCCTCCAGTCCGGCTGCCCGGAAGATCCGGCGCAGCTGTTCGATCTTTCCGTTGAGGATGTGGTTGCTGATGCCCAGCCTGTGGGCGGTCTCGATCTTCGAGTGCTCCTTGAGCAGCTCGGCGACGTTGCGCAGGTCCGGCGGCAGACGCTTCAATACCTCAGCGACGCTGAGTCTTAGGATGACCTCGTCGGCGTGCTTCCCCTCGTCGATCTTGGGCCGGTCATGGCCGCGGGAGCCTCCGGTGTCCTCCCTAGCATCCTCGGGGTACGGCACCATCCCGCGCTCGAACGTCTGCTGCTTGGAGTGGCGGTGCTGAAGGAGGTGGGTCACGTGGTTGCTGAGGACGCGCTCGGCGAAGGTCACCTCCTGGGACCGGGCGGGATCGAAGGACGGGAACTTGCGGACGAGCTCGAGGAGCAGCTCCTGCCGGATGTCCTCGTAGTCCTCCGGCGAGAACCCCTTCATCTGGGTGACCTTGATGGCCTTGATGTCCACCACCCGCATCACCGCCGGGCTGAAATCGTTCGTCGGGTTCATCGACTCCCCTCCTGGGCGCTGTGCTCAGTGGGGTCGTCACCGGTTGAGCCTCGCGATTCCGGAAGAAAACCGGAATCTTCGTAAGCCCCTGCGGCCCGCAGGGCTGCGCGCAGTTTCTCGACCCGATCCCAGGCGGTGCTGATCGGCAACCCGAGCTGCTGGGCGGCTTCGGTCAGGGAGGATCGCTGGAGCAGGTTATAGAGGGAGCGCAGCTCGGCAGGCAGATTGGAGACGGCTTCCTCGAGGTCCAGCCGGGCCAAGACATCGTCCGAAGATTCGGGGCGCGAAACGTCGTTGGCGCGGTCCTCGGCGCTGATCGTCTCGGACCTCTGGATGCAGTGGCCATCCTCGTCTACGGTGGTGTCATTAAGGGAGAATGATTCGCGGCCATAGAAGCGCCTCTCTGCGAGGCGGTGCCGCAGGAGCTTGGAGGTCTTGTCGGTCAGGAGCTTGGCGATGAAGGCCTCACGCGGCCCCTTGCTTGGATCGTAGTTGCGCAGGCCGGACAGAAGCTCGATGGCCAGCTCCTGCTCCAGGTCCTCGCGGTCCGAGCGGTTGAGTCCGGCAATGCCGATAAGCTGCCGCGCCTTCCTCTTGATAGCCTTGACTGCGAACTCATCGATGCCCCACTGCTTGAGACTGACACCCACTGGTTCCTCCCTGGCCGGGGAGGCTTCGTGGGCACCAGCTGCAGAGGCGTGGAAAAGGAAAGGTGGAGGCAATTCGCGAGCACGCCGCTACTAGCGGCACCCACGAATGCCTCCACCTTGTGGCCGGCTAATCGTCTGATGCTGTCTTACACGTTCGGGCTTTGGGGAGCCTACTCCCTATCTCAGGCTACCAGTTCCTCCTCCACGACCATCATGAAGGGCAGGCCGTGCTTCACTTCCAGCTCCGCAATCGTTCCGCTTCCGATGGCCCTCAGCGCCTTGAAGAACTCGATGTGCTGGGCCTTGAGCATGAAGTCTGCTCTGCCCGACTCCGGACGGGGCCCATTCTCGGCCCCAAGCTTGATCTGCCGGACGACCTTGAGCGGCGAATCCAGTACCGGCTCGCCCGCCCGCACCCGCAGATCAGAGATGGTCCCATGGTTGATCCTTTGCAGGATCTCAAGGAACCGCCGCAACGTCGGAGAAAGCTGACTCTTCTGGGTTACGTCCCAACCGGCATGCACTGTTCACCTGCCGTGGGGTCCCGCCCTCCCCCCACGGACCGGGGAGCCTCCAGAAGGAGTCCCCCGCCCACACAGTCCAATCGATGGTGCTACTTCCCATGACTGCCACTCCTCCTTCCCAGGCTCCTCAGAGCCAGCCCAGACCGCTATTGCCCGCGTCCAGCATCAGCTGGCAGCCCGAACAGGCCGCCCGCACCCGCACTACCATCCCCCCTTTGACCCGAGGCACTCAAACCTCCTTCCTATCTTCTGCCCGGAGCCCATTCTCCGGACGACAGCCTCTCGTTAGGCAGTGACGAGCACACCCATCTCCGCCCTCACGCTCTCTGGAACACCGTCGCGGACCACGGCCTTCGGATGCATCCTGAAGGTTAGTCGCTCGAGGTCCGCCACCACCGCCTGCGGGAACGGATCGGACAGGCCGGCGAAGCCCAGCAGGTTGACCACGAACATCCGGACGGCCTCGGCCTTCTCCGCCCCCACCTCGCTTGGGGGCGCGCCGCAGACCTCGAGCAGGAGTTCGGCTTCATCGCTGGTGGGCGGCGGTTCCGCCCGGTGCCATGACTCCCGCACCTCGGCTGAAAGCTGTTTGGGCGCACTCCGCCCCGCAGCGAGTTTGCCGGCTAGGCGGCAGGCTTCGCGCATGGGTCCACGAAGCATCGCCCATATGTCCGCGACGGAGAGCTCCGCCGGGATTCTCAGTTGGTTACGCAGATCTCGAGTCATTGCATCATCCTCCTCAAAAAGCGAGGGTCCGCCGTCTTGGCACTCGCCAGGACGTGGACCCTAATTCCCACTCGGGGGTAAAGGCAACGCTGCCCTTTAGGACTGAGATGTCTCGTCAGTTGTAGGTTCTCAGGACGCAGACCACCACGCCCTGAATCGCCACCTCCTTGGCGTAGATCGGCTTCATCATGGCATTGGCCGGCTGCAGCCGCACCCGACCATCTTCGCGGTAGAAGTGCTTAACCGTGGCCTCGTCATCCAAGAGCGCCACGGCGATCTGGCCGTTCTCGGCAGTGTCCTGCTGGCGCACCACCACTCGGTCACCGTCCAGGATCCCGGCCTCGATCATCGAGTCGCCCGTGATCTTGAGAATGAAGTGCCGAGCGTTGGGAGAGCCGCGCAGCATGGCACGGTCGACCACTACCTGACTCTCGATGTTCTCTTGGGCCAGGAGCGGGACGCCGGCAGCGACGCGCCCGACTTCAGGGATGGAGGCGATGCTCTCCAGAGCGAGCGCCGGGGCGGCTTGGGCTCCAGCTAGCTGCAAGGACCTGGCTCCAAGCTTCCCGCGCTTGAGATACCCCTTCTTCTCGATGAGCTTCAGATGGCCGAATACAGAGGAAGGCACCATGCGGAAGTGGCTGCCGATCTCCCGGACCGTGGGCGGCATGCCGTGCTTGGCCTGGAAGGCCAGCATCCAGCTGAGGATCTTCTGCTGCTTCGGGGTCAAAGGACGCATCCGGCGCTCCTGCTCTCTAAAGGGAGTATAGCGAACGAACGTTCGCCTGTCAATGGGGAACCAGCCAAAAAACGATGTCCCTTCGCATCGTCCTGCTCCACAACTGTTTGCGACGCATCGATTCCGCCGGAATCGGCCGGATTCGCGTGCGGCGCCCGGTGACTTGCCATATGGAAACACCACTCATGAGAGGAGACTGCCATGACCCAGGTGGGGCTAACACTTCCCGATAGCAACCGCGGCTCGACAGCAGAGGCTCAAGATCCCAGGAAGCTTTCGACTTCGGCCGAAATCGCAGAACGCTTGGCCGTATCCACGCGGACCGTCCAGCGGTTGGCCAAGAGAGGACTGCTGCCCGTCGTGCACGTTACGGCCAAGTTGATCCGCTTCGATCCGAAGCGCATCGACCAGTGGATCAGCGAGAGCGCCCGCCGACCAAGACCGCATCGAAGCGTCGGACATCGAGGCCGAGGCATGGTGCTGAAGACGCCTTGCTCTGTGCCGGGAGCCGAGGTACAGTCGCCGGCGGTTCCGTGCGCACGTAGCGCGAAAGGAGGTCAATCATGAACGTGCGCATTTACCAGAGGCTGCAAGGTGGACCGTGGTGGATCGCCTACGAGCGCAAGGACGGGAAGTACGTGAGGCAGAGCCTGAACACCAAGGATTACTCGGAGGCCGAGAAGAAGGGCTACGCCATCGCGCTGGGCCTCGCCCAAGGTCACGCCGTGGTGGGAGACGATGCGACGGTCAGCCACTTAATCCAGAAGTTCCTCGGCCAGCCGCACACCCTTCGGCCGAGCTCCAGGAAGCGCCTGGAAGGCGTGCTGAAGAACGTCGCCAGCCGCATCGGGGCTCTGACCGTCACCGATCCCGGGTTCCGCGCCGCCGTCAAGGCGTACCGGGCCATGCGGGTGAACAACGGGGTGTCGGTCCGCACCGCCAACTACGAGGTGCAGGCTCTCCATCAGGTCATCATCTGGGCCCTCGACCTGTACCCCGGGATGGCCGACTCGCTCGCCGGCCTGAAGCAGCTCAAGCACTCGCGCCGAGAATCCCGGTCGCTCGATTCGGACGAGGTGCGGAAGGTCCTGGCCCTGCTGAAGACGCCGGAGGACGAACTGCGCGTGGGCCTGTTCCTGTACACAGGCATGCGGCGAGCGGAGGCGATTCACCTGTGGTGGCGGCAGGTCAACCTGGCCAAACGCGTCATCTGCATCGAGTCCCACGAGGGGTTCATCCCGAAGAACGGCGAGGCGCGCCTGGTGCCGATCTGCGACGCGCTCTACAACATCCTGGTCAAGGCCCCCAGGCGCAGCGACTACGTCCTGACCACCCGGAAGGGCCGGCCCTTCCACGCCGACGGCGGCAATGGCATGCTGCGCTGGATGAAGAAGCTCTACGTTCGGGCCAAGATCCCGGTGACGAAGGGCATGGGGCTGCACACGCTCCGGCACACCTACTGCTCGCACCTCGCGCGGCAGAACGTCCGGGCCGAATTGCGGGCGAAGCTGGTCGGGCACCGCGTGCTGGCCATGCAGAACATCTACACCCACACCACCCAGGAGGACGCGCTTGCGGCTGGCCGGGAGTTCAAGTATGCTTAGGGTAGAGCAGCGGACGCGTCGGTTTCCGGGTGCATTGTACGTGGACTGTACGTGGATACGTACAATGGGGCCTCTTCTGGCGCTGGTGGCGCTGGTGTCGCAAAATCTCCGCTCGACGCATCCGGCCAAGTTGTCGCAAGTTAGCTCCCGCGAGTCACATGCGGGCCCGTAGCTCAATGGTTAGAGCAGCGGACTCATAATCCGTTGGTTGCTGGTTCGAGTCCAGCCGGGCCCACCACCACTGACCGCCGCCTGCGCGACTCCCGGTCGCCGGGCGGGAAAGGACCGCCCGCCATGGCCGAGATGACCAGCCGCGAACGCATGCTCCGGATGTACGAGCACCGCGAGGCCGACCGTGTGCCGGTGACCGACAGCATCTGGGGATCCACGGTCGAGCGCTGGCGCCGCGAGGGCCTGCCCGAAGGCGTGAGTCCCCACGACTACTTCGGCCTGGACCGCATCGTGGCCATCGGCGCCGACATCAGCCCGCGCTACCCGGAGAAGGTCCTGGAGGAGACTCCGGCCTACAAGGTGCACACCACCAAGTACGGCGTGACCATGAAGAACTGGACCCATGCCGGCGGCGTGCCCGAGTACCTGGATTTCACGGTGGTCGACGCCGACAGCTGGGCCCGGGCCAAGGCGCGGATGAAGCCGGACCGCGACCGGATCGACTGGGACCGCCTCAAGGAGAACTACCCCAAGTGGCGCGAGTCCGGCGCGTGGGTCAACGCCGGCTTCTGGTTCGGCTTCGACGTCACCCACTCCTTCATCGTCGGCACCGAGCGCACGCTCATCGCCATGGCCACCGACCCGGAGTGGGTGGTGGACATCTTCAACCACATGCTCGACATGGACATCGCCCTCTTCCAGATGGCCTGGGACGCCGGCTACCAGTTCGACGGCATCGGCTGGTACGAGGACATGGGCTACAAGCTCAACCAGTTCTTCTCGCTGGACATGTACCGGGAGCTGGTGAAGCCCGTCCAGAAGCGGGCCTGCGACTGGGCGCACGCCAAGGGCCTCAAGGTCTGGCTGCACTCCTGCGGGGACATCCGCCCGTTCGTGCCCGAGCTGATCGGCATCGGCGTGAACATGCTCAACCCCGTCGAGGTCAAGGCCGGGATGGACCCGCTGGCGCTCAAGAAGCAGTACGGCAGGGAACTCGCCTTCCACGGGGGCCTGAACGCCGCGCTCTTCGACCGCCCCGAACTGCTCTGGGAGCAGATGCGCGCGACCATACCGGCCATGAAGGCCGGCGGCGGCTACGTGGCCAGCTCCGACCACTCCGTCCCGGAACTGGTCAGCTTCGAGACCTTCCGGGAGTTCGTGCGCCTCGCCAAGGAGCTCGGCAGCTACCGCTGACCGACGGGGCGCTCCGGCCGGACGGCCCGGCGCTCAGAGGCTCTCCAGCGACTTGCGGAGCGCGTGGATGCGCCCGACGATCTCGTCCCGCTTGGTGCGGTACTCCTCGACGAGCTTGGGCGGGGCCTTGGCCAGGAACGACTGGTTGGCCAGCCGCGCCTCGGAGCGCGCCAGCAGGTCCTCCTCCTTGGCCAGCTCCGCCTCCAGCCGGGCCTTCTCGCCGGCGGCGTCGTGGCGCTCGCCCAGGCCCACGAAGACCTTGAGGCCGGTGAGCACGGCGCTCGCGTAGCCCTCGGGCTTGCCCTCGATCCCGGGGCGCACCTGGGGCATCTCGGAGCCGGACATCTCGGCGATGAGCTCGAGGTGGGCGGAAAGGTCCGGGACCTTGGCGCCCTTCTCGGGCGCCAGGATCATCTGGACCTTCTCCCTGGCCGGGACGCCGGTCTTCTGCCGGATGTTGCGCACCTCGCGGACGATCTCCTGGACCAGCTCGAACTCGGCCTCCAGCCGCTCGTCGCGCCGGGCCGGCTCCCGGCGCGGCCACGGGGCGGTCATCAGCCGCCCGGAGGCGGGGGCCGCGGCCAGCGAGAAGCACTCGCGGTCTGGGCAGGAGGCGTTGAGATGGGTCCAGAGCTCCTCGGTGATGAACGGCGTCACCGGGTGCAGCAGCCGCAGCGAACGGTCCAGCAGATAGGCCAGCAACCTCCGGACCAGGAGCGCGCCGGCCGCGTCACCGGCCTTCTCGGCGCGGCGCAGGCGGGCCTTGCTGAGCTCCACGTACCAGTCGCAGAAGTCGCGCCAGACGAAGTCGTAGGCCGCCTGGGCGGCGTCGTTGAAGCGGAAGGCGTCAATGGCCGCGCCGGTGCGCTCGACGGCCAGTTCCAGGCGCGAGAGGATCCAGCGGTCCTCGCGCGCGAGATCCTCGTCGGCGACCGAGCCATCGGGCTTGCCCAGGCCCTCCAGGTTCATGAGCACGAAACGGCTGGCGTTCCAGACCTTGTTGCAGAAGTTCCGGCCCATCTCGAACTTCGAGGGGCTGAGCTTGACGTCCTGCCCCTCGGTGGTCAGCACCATCAGCGAGAAGCGCACCGCGTCCGCGCCGTAGCCCGGGCTCTCGTAGGGCTTGCCCAGGTACTCCTGGGTGCCGCCCTCGATCATCACGATCGGGTCGATGCCGTTGCCCTTGGACTTGGACATCTTGGCGCCGGTCTCGTCGAGCACCGTGCCGTGGATGCACACGTCCCGGAAGGGCACGTTGCGCATCAGCTCCAGGCCCATCATGACCATGCGGGCCACCCAGAAGTAGATGATCCCGCGGTCGGTGACGAGCGCGCTGGTCGGGTAGTAGTAGGCGAGGTCCGCGGTCTCGGCCGGCCAGCCCAGCGTCGAGAAGGGCCAGAGCGACGAGCTGAACCAGGTGTCGAGCACGTCCTCGTCCTGGCGGAGCTCGGCGCCGCCGCAGCGCGGGCACTTCTCCGGCGCGGAGCGCGCGGCGATGACCTTCTCGCAGGAGCGGCAGTACCAGACCGGGATGCGGTGCCCCCACCAGATCTGCCGGCTGATGCACCAGTCGCGGACGTTCTCCAGCCACGAGAGGTAGACCTTCTCCCAGCGCGCCGGGTGGAACTTCACGCGCCCGGAGCGCGAGGCTTCGATGGCCGCCTCGGCCAGGGGCTTCATCTTCACGAACCACTGGTCGGAGAGCCTCGGCTCGATGGTCATGTGACAGCGGTCGTGGCGGCCGACGGAGTGGCGGTGCGGCTCGGTCTTCTCCAGACAGCGCTCCCGCTCAAGCTCGGCGACCACCCGCTCCCGGGCCTCGGCGCGGTCGAGGTTGGCGAAGGCGCCGGCCTCGGCCGTGGTCCGGCCGTCCTCGTCGAGGATCGAGATCCGCGGCAGATTGTGGCGGTTGCCCATCTCGAAGTCGGCCGGGTCGTGCGCCGGGGTGACCTTGACCGCACCGGTGCCGAAGCTCATGTCCACCGCCGGGTCGGCGATTATCGGGACCTCCCGGCCGACCAGCGGCAGCCGGAGCCTCTTCCCGACCAGCGCCTTGTAGCGCTCGTCCTCGGGGTTCACGGCCACGGCGGTGTCGCCCAGCATGGTCTCGGGCCGGGTGGTGGCCACCACCACCGAGAAGCGCCCGTCGACCGACGGGTAGCGGATGTGCCAGAGCCAGCCGTCGGACTCCTCGTGCTCGACCTCGTCGTCGGCCAGCGCCGTGCGGCAACTCGGACACCAGTTGACCAGGTAGTGCCCGCGGTAGATCAGCCCCTTCTCGAAGAGGCGGCAGAAGGCCTCGGTGACCGCCTTGGCCAGGCCCTCGTCCATGGTGAAGCGCTGCCGGGACCAGTCGCAGCTGGCGCCCAGGCGCTTGAGCTGGCCGATGATCCGCCCGCCGTACTCGCCCTTCCACTGCCAGACCCGCTCCAGGAACTTCTCGCGACCGAGCCCCTCGCGGGAAAACCCGTCCTTCTTGAGCATCTTGTCGACCACGGTCTGGGTGGCGATGCCGGCGTGGTCGGTGCCGGGCAGCCAGAGGGTGTTGCGGCCCTGCATGCGCCTGGCCCGCACCAGGATGTCCTGGACGGTGTTGTTCAGGGCGTGGCCCATGTGCAGCGCGCCGGTGACGTTGGGCGGCGGGATGGCCACCGTGTAGGGGACCCGATCCGCGTCCGGCTGGGAACCGAAGCAGCCCTCGGCCTCCCACGCCCTGTAGATCCGGTCCTCGACCTGCCGGGGATCGTAGCGGCTGTCCAGCGTGACGGGCATCTTGCGCGCTCCTGGCCTGACTTCCGTGGAATCCGTCCGGGTCTCCGGGCGGCGGGCTTTCAGTTTAACCCCGGCGGGGCGGGTATCAAGGGCGCGCTGGTTTTCCTGCGAATACCCGGCTATAATGCCGCGTCGGGAGGGCGTGAGGGGAAAGGAGGCCGCCATGTTTCGCCAGCTTCTGACCGCCGCCCTGCTGTCCGCAGCGCTGTCCGCTCCGGCCCTGGCCGCTTCGGCGGCCGTATCCGCCGCCGAGGCGGTAGGCGCCGCCAAGGAGCAGTTCCCGCCGTTCGTGCCCGTCGAGGCCAAGCTGACCGAGGGCGAGCGCCTGACCTACCAGATCAAGTGGGGCGCGGTGGACGCCGGCCAGGCGGTCCTGAGCGTCAAGCGCCGGGAGCGTTTCGGCCCGGACGGCGCCGAGGTCTGGAACGTGCAGTGCGAGACCCGGTCCAACGCCTTCGTCTCCATGTTCTACGAGGTCCGCGACGACATCAAGACGCTGATCGACGTCAAGGAGGGCTTCGCGCGGCACTTCGACATGAAGAAGAACGAGGGTTCCTTCCACGGCTCCGAGCAGATCCAGTTCGACTACGAGAAGAACCTGGCCGAGTACACCCGCACGGAGAAGGGCACCTTCGCCGACAAGGTCCGCAACCGCAAGGTATCCCTGCCCGGCAAGATCCACGACCCCATGAGCTGCCTGTACTACATCCGGGGGCTGGACCTCAAGCCCGGGTCCGAGCACAAGCTGGCCGTCAACACCGACCGCAAGAACTGGGTGCTGACCCTCAAGACCCTCCGGGTTGAGGAGATGTTCCAGAAGGACCTGGGCGCGCTCAAGGCCCTGGTGGTCGAGCCCGAGGCCCAGTTCCAGGGCATCTTCGTGCGCAAGGGCAAGATGACCGTGTGGCTGGAGGAGAGCACCAAGATCCCGCTGATGATGAAGGTCGACGTGCCCATCGGCTCGGTGACGGCCACGCTGGTCAAAGCCGAGGGCACGCCGCTGACCGCCAAGCCCGGGGAGAAGAAATGACCGACCGCCGCGCGACGGGGGAAAGCACCACGGGCAGGGCCGCGCTGGTCCTGCCCGCTCGTTTGGCGTCCACCCGGCTTCCCCGCAAGCTGCTCCTGGCCGAGACCGGCCGGCCGCTGCTGGCCCACTCCGTGGAGTGCGCCCTGGCCGCCGCGCAGGCCTCGGGGGGGGCCATCTCCAGGGTGCTGGTCGCCGCCGACTGCGAGGAGCTCGCCGCCGCCGCGCGCGCCGCCGGCGCCGAGGCGGTGCTCACCGACCCGAACCACAAGAGCGGCACCGACCGCATCGCCGAGGCCGCCGCCGCGCTGCCCGAGGACGTGATCGTCAACCTCCAGGCCGACGAGCCGGAGATGCCCGCCGAGGCGGTGCTGCGGGTCGCCCGGCTGCTCCTCGACGCCCCGGGCGAGGTCATGGCCACCCTGGCCGCGCCGATCGCCTCGGCCGGCGAGCTCACCAACCCCAACGTGGTCAAGGTGGTGGTCGACTCGGCCGGCCACGCGCTCTACTTCTCGCGGGCGCCCATCCCCTGGGCCCGCGAGGGCTGGAAGGACGGCCGCGATCCGACCCGGAGCGTCCTGCGCCACTTCGGCATGTACGCCTACCGGCGCGAATTCCTGCTCAGCTACTCCAAGCTCCCGCCCAGCCGCCTCGAGGAACTGGAGAAGCTCGAGCAGCTCCGCGCGCTCGAAGCCGGCCACCGCATCGCCTGCGCCGTCGTTGCCACCGTCCCCGAGGGCATCGACACGCCGGAGGGCTACGCGGCGTTCGTGGCGAGGAGGAAGCGCGGGACGCGGGCATCTCGCAGCTGATCTCGCCTCCACACCTCCACGTGAATCGCCGTCGATTCACTCCCCGAAGATCCGGTACTCCCTGAACACCCCCTCCGCCGCCGCGAGCCGCCCGCAGGACAGATGCATCTTGTTGCCGCCCGGGTCGAAGACCACCGAGACGATGTTGATCTTCTGGAGCACCCGCGGGTCGGCCAGGACCCGCTCGGCCGCGGCGGCGTCGAGGGGCTTCTTCATCTCGGCCGCCACGGCGCAGGCCGGCCAGCCGGCGTCCCCGTGCCGGAGCCCGGGCAGCCCCGCCTCGCGGGTGGCGTGGTTGGCGTTGCCGATCATGGAGGCGTCCGCCGCCGGCCGGCGCACGCCCACCTTCCCTCCGGAGAGCTCCACGACCAGGGCGGTCTTGCCGCCGGAGTCCGAGATGAGGATCGAGCCCGAACCCATGGGGTTGGCGTCGACCAGCAGCCGGGCGGCCTCCTCGGCGCTCGCGCAGCTGCGCAGGACCCTCTTCAGGGTGAAGAGCACCGGCTCGGCCAGGCGTTCGCCGCCGGGCGCGCTGGGCAGCTGATCGAAGGAGACGGTCAGCCCCTTCCGGTTCGTGCCGGTCAGCACCGCCTGGAGCCCCGGCCAGGACAGGAAGCAGTATTCGATGCCCCCGGCCGGACGGACATTCAGGATCAGGTTGTTCCGCTGAAGCGGTCCGCCCGGGTAGTCCGGCCAGTCCAGGTTGCGGGCGTGCAGCAGCCGGCCGCCGGCGGAGGACGCGCCCCATACGGCCAGGCCCCGGCAGGAGGCCGGCCCGTAGGACAGGTCGTAGAAGAGGTTGAGGTAGAGCGCGTCCTCGAAGGGGATGCCGGCCCCCTCGGCCAGCCCGGCGATCTCCGCGCGGTCCTCGGCCGAGAGGTGCCGGGCCATGGCCTCGGCGCGCTCGTAGAGGCGCTTCTTGCCCTGCAGCGCGGTGAGCTCGCCGACCCGCAGGAAGAGCGCGTGCATCCTTCTGATGTCCGGAGCCAGCTCGCGGCCCAGCGCCCGACCGATCTCCGCCGGCGTTCCGGCCGCGGAGAGCCGCCTGGGCTCGTGCTGGGCGGGCCGGGCCTGCGCCGGGTCGGCTCCGGCCCTCGCGGACGGCTCAGTCGACCGGCCCGGTCCGGAGCAGCCGCCCGGCCCGCACGGCGCGGCCAGGAGCAGCGCCGCTGCCAGCCAGAGCGCCGGACCGATCCGGCCGCATGGACGGCGCGGAACGTTCCGGGATGGCGTGATGGGCGCGGGCATGCCCCAGATTCTGGCCGGCCGCGGAAGGGTGTCAAGTCACCGCCCCGGGCCGGAAGTTGCAGCCCGTCCTCCGGCCGGGTATCATCGCCCCCGGTCGCGGTCAGTGCTGCCGCCCGCGGAGGAACGGATGGCCTTCATAGACGAGCTCAAGTTCGACAAGGACGGCCTCATCCCGGCCATTTCCCAGGACGCCGACACCGGCGAGGTCCTGATGGTCGCCTGGATGAACCGTGAGGCGGTGGAGAACACCTTCGCCAAGGGCCTGGCCCACTACTACAGCCGCTCGCGCAAGAAGCAGTGGCTCAAGGGCGAGGAGTCCGGCCACGTCCAGCGCGTGCTCGAGATCCGCACCGACTGCGACAGCGACGTGCTGCTCATGAAGATCCGCCAGGACGGCGGCGCCTGCCACACCGGCAACCGCTCGTGCTTCTACCGGGTGCGCACTCCGGACGGCGGCGTGAAGGAGGACGGGGTCAAGGTCTTCGACCCGTCCCAGGTGTACAAGAAGAAGTGAGGCCGCGGCGGATTTCGGCGAACCCCGGGGGCTCATCCTGAGGTGGAGCTGATCCACGAATTCTGGGGACGGCTGCTGGTCATGGCCGGCCTGCTGGCCGGCAGCTTCTTCTTCTCCTGCAGCGAATCGGCCCTCTTCGCCCTGCGCCGGCTGGACCGCGAAGAGCTCAAGAACCGCCCCGGACCGGGCTGCGCCGCGGCCCTGGCGCTGCTGTCCGATCCGCGCGGGCTGCTGGCCACGGTGCTCTTCGGCAACCTGGTCGTCAACCTGCTGATCTTCGCCATCAGCACGGTCATCGGCATCGACCTGGCCAGGTCCGCGCATCCCACCGCCGCGGCGGTCTTTGGTCTGATCGTGCTGGTGACCCTGATCCTGCTCGGCGAGATCACCCCCAAGCTGCTGGCCCTGTCCTTCCCGCTGAAACTCGCCCCCAAGCTGTCCCTGCCGCTGCAGTTCGTCTACGGGGTGATCACCCCGGTGCGGGTGCTGCTGGTCGCCACGATGCGCCGTTTCGAGGGCGACGGACCGGCCGCGCCGCCGCACCTGGCCGCCGAGGAGCTCTCCGACCTGGTCGAACTGGCCGGGCGCGAGGGGGTCATCGGCGAACATGAGCGGCGCCTGGTCCAGGAGGCCGTGGACCTGGCCGAGCTGCGGGTCAGCCACATCATGACCCCGCGGGTGGACATGGCCGCCTGCGAGGCCTCCTGGCCGGCCAGCCGTCTGGTGATCATGGCCGCGGAGAGCGGCCACGGGCGGTTTCCGGTCTACCGCGGCACGCTCGACGAGATCGTCGGCGTGGCCGACGTCTTCGACGCCCTGATGGCGCCGGGCCGGCCCCTCGGCGAACTGGCCCGCCCGGCCAAGTTCGTCCACGAACAGCAGGAGGCCACCCGGCTGCTCGCCGAGTTTCAAGCGGAGGGCAGCGACTTCGCGGTGGTCTCCGACGAGTTCGGCGGCACGGCGGGGCTGGTCACCCAGGAGGACATCGTCGAGGAGGTGGTCGGCGACATCCGCTCGCTGCAGGAGCGCCACCGCCCGCCGCCGGTCCGGCAGATCTCCGAGACCAGCTACCTGCTGGCCGGCGACGTCTCCGCCGACCCCTGGGCGGAGGCGGTGGGCATCGACCCGGACGACCTGGGCGTCGACCGGCTGGGCGGGCTGGTGGCGGCGCTGCTCGGGCGCATCCCCCGCGAGGGCGACACCGTCCGGCGCGGCGACCTGGCCTTCACCGTCCGCAAGATGCACCGGCGCCGGGTGACCGAGGTGCTCCTGGAACTGGCCAGCACGGAGGCGGCCGAGCGCATCGGCCAACTGGCCGCCGGGCGCCCGGAGAACGCGCCGTGATCGCCATGGGCATTCTCCTGGGGCTGCTGTGCCTGCTGCTCAGCGCCTTCTTCTCCGGATCGGAGACCGGCCTGTATACCGTGAACCGCTTCCGGCTGCACCGGCGCGCCGGCCGCGGGGAACGCTCGGCGCGGCTGCTTGAGCGGCTGCTCTCCGACCCGGTCGGACTGCTGGTGACCTTCCTGGTCGGCAACAACATCGTCAACTACTGCCTGGCGGCCCTCGTCACCAGAGGCTTCGAAGGGGCCGGGTTCGAGACCGCGCACGGCTGGTGGCGCAGCCCCGACGTGCTGGCCACGCTGACGCTGGTGCTGCCGCTCTTCCTGTTCGGGGAAATGCTCCCCAAGAACTACTTCCGCCGGCACACCGAGCGCCTGAGCTACTTCGCGGCCTGGGGCCTGGCCGCCGCCAAGGCACTGCTCTTCCCCATGGTCTGGCTGCTCAGGCTGCCTGCCAGGATGATCCCCTCGGAGCACGGCGCCGGCGCCAGCCTGGGCATGCCCCAGATCTCCAGGCACATGCTCGACCGCCTGCTCACCCACGGGCGCGAGACCGGCGAGCTCACCGCCGAGCAGGAGCGCCTGGCCCGCAACGTGCTCCGCGCCGGCGAACGCCGGGTCGTGCACCTGGCCAGGCCGGTGGGCGCCACTGCCGCGCTCCCGGCCGCCGGCTCCTCCCCGTCGTCCTCCGCCCCGGTCCTGACCGTTCCGGCCGACGAGCGCGCCGGCCGCGTGCTGCAGCGGCTGATCGACGCCCGCACGCGGCTGGCGGTGGTGATGACACCAGTTCCCAGTTCCCAGTTGCCAGTTGCCAGTGGTACGCAGAAGCCCGGCGGCGAGCCACTGACAACTGACAACCGGCAACTGACAACTCCGGTGGTCTGCCGCGACGTCCTCGGCTACGTGCGGCTCTTCGACCTGCTGGCGCCCGGCGCCCAGGGCCGCCCGGTCTCGGAACTGGTCCGGCCGGTGCCCCGGCTGACCGCCCACACCACCCTGCGCGGCGCGCTCAACGTCATGCAGCGGGAGTGCGCGGACCTGGCCATCGTGGAGAGCCCGCCGGCCCGGCCGGCCCGCGGCGCCAAGCGGGACGGAGCCGTCAAGACGGACACCGGCTTCTTCCGCCTGGGACCCGGCGACATCCTGCCCGAGCCCGGCACCGGCCACGGCGAGCCGGCCTGTCCGCTGCTGGGGGTGGTCCGTCTGCCGGAGCTGATCAGCGAGCTGCTCAGCAAGCCGCCCGACGGCCAGCCCGCGCCCGGCGGCGCCAGGGTGGGCTGAGCAACCCCGACGGGAAGACCCCGTCGGTCGGGCCGGTTGAGACTACTTGCCGGCCTCCTTGGCGACGGCCTCGATGATCTTCCGTATCTGGGCGGCGCGCCTGGACTCCGGGGCGGCCTTGAGCGCCTCCTCCATGACCTTGCCGCAACCGGCCTTGTCGCCCTTCTGGAAGAGGGCCACGCCCTTCAGGAACAGCAGCCCCTGGGCGGTCTCGCCGGAGTTGCCGGAGCTCTTCAGGGCTTCGTCGGCCAGCGCCATGGCCTCGTCGAACTTTCCACCCTGGAGCGTGGCCTCGACCTTCCTGAGGCTCTGCGCGCCCTCGTACTTGGCCTTGAGGCCGGCCTTGCCGTCGGCGTCCAGCTTGATGATCTCCGCCACCTGCTCGCCGTAGGAGGCCAGGGCCATCTCCACGCCCACGGCCGAGAGGGCTTCGTCGAGGCACTTGGCCCGTTCGGCCCCCTCGAGGCCGCCGGCCTTGGCCAGGGCCGCGTCGCGCTTGGCACGCATGCCCTGCAACTCGGCCAGGTGCTTGAGGTAACCCTCGGGCCCGCCTGGGCGGTAGCCGGTCTTGGCGTAGGGTCGGCCCTCGGCGTCGGCCAAAATGATCGTGGGATAGCCCGAGACCTGGAACCGGGCCTGCCACTCGGCGTTCTGCTTCTTGACCTCGTCGGGCAGCGCCTTCTTCCGGGGGAAGTCGAGCTTCAGGAAGACGAAGTTCTTGGCGGCCTCGGCCGAGAAGGCCTCCTGGCTGAAGACCTCCTTGTCGAGCTTGATGCACCAGCCGCACCAGTCCGAACCGGTGAAGTCGATGAGCAGGTCCTTCTTCTCCTTGGCGGCCTGGGCCATGGCCGCCTTGGCGTCCTCGGTCCAGAGCTCCGCGGGGAAAGCCGCGCCCGCCAATGACAGGAAGAGAATGACGGACACCAGGACCAGTCTTGCGGTGGCGAAAGGCTTCATGGCATGCTCCTTACGGCTATCAGGCCAGCGTTCCGGCCGGCCCACGACCGGAAGCTTAGCGGGGGAGCGCCGATAAGCAAATGCCCTGCGAAATCAGCCGTTCCCAGACCGCTCCGCGGCGGTTAGAACTCCCGTTGCTTCGGAGGGACCCGGGGCTAAACTACCCGGGAACCCGGAGCCAGCAGGGGGAGCCCTTGACGCAGGTCTTCCGACACATCCGCCACATGCGCCGGCCGGCCTGGGCCGCGCTGCTTGCGCTGGCCGCCCTGATCGCGCTGCCCTCCGGACCGGGGCGGGTCCCGGCCTCGGGGGCGGAGCGCCGGCCGGCCGCCGGCTCCTCCGAAGCCTCCGCCGCAGGGGTCCCCGACCCCTCGCCGCTGCTGACCTCCGCCGAGCGCCCCTGGGAGGCCGAGGTGCCCGGCGGCGCCACCGGCCGGAACATCCGCGAGGTCGCCGTCTCCGGCGACCTGCGCGGCGGCAAGCTCTCCGTCCGGCTCCGGCTGGCTTCGGCCGCGCCCCAGCCGGTCCGGGCCTCGGTCTACATCGTCAACCGCCAGGGCTGGTTCTACAAGAGCGCCCAGGACTACCTGGTGAGCCACCTGCGCAGCACTTCCATCACCCTGGACCTGGGTCCGGAATCGGCCGACCTCGTGCCGGCCAGCGCCCTGGCCCGTCCCTGGGCGGCCACCGGCGGGGCGGGCGCCGCCCGGATGGGCATAGGCCTGTACTCGTCGGCCCGCTGGTCCGGGCAGGTCGAGGTGCTGGAGGCGCGCATCGAGGCCCCCAGCCCGGCGGCCGCGCCGGCCGGAGCGCCCCGGGCCGATGGCCTGACCGTCGTTCCGGCGCGCCCGGCGGCCGGGGCTATGGCCGAGATCTCGTTCGTCTTCCCGGCGGAGTTCGCCAATCCCTTCGACCCCGCGGCGGCGGCGCTCGACGCCGAACTGGTACCGGTCGCGGGCCAATCACCCGCAACCGCCGTCGTACCCGCCTACTTCGATCAGGGCTATCTGCCGCTGACCGAGGGCTTCGGCGAGCGCATGGTGCCGGTGGGCCCGCCGCGCTGGAAGGTGCGGCTGCGCGCGCCGGCCCAGGGCGACTGGACGGTCCGCCTGCGCTGGCGCGGGGCGGTCCTGGCCGAGGTGCCCCTGGCCGTCGGGCCGGCGCGCAAGGCCGCGGCGGCGGCGGGCGCCTCTGTCCCGGCCGCCGAGCTCGACCGCCTGGCCGTCTCCGGAGGCGAGAGCTTCCTGCGCCGCCTGCCGGCCGACCCCGACCGCTCCTGGGCGGTGCTCCGCGCCGGCCGCTTCCAGCCGGTGGCTCCGCCGCCTGGGTCCTCCGGAGCGCTGGCCGGCTGGATCGCCCCGCTG
Organism: Planctomycetota bacterium; assembly: GCA_022703445.1. GTDB lineage: Bacteria > Planctomycetota > SZUA-567 > JAKLDR01 > JAKLDR01 > JAKLDR01. Next base: position 18,507 of record JAKLDR010000037.1, read on the forward strand.
GAGTGGACCCGAAGCTGGGGAGCCTGGCTGGGCGCCGGACGCTACAACCTGGAGGCCGCCGCCCGGCTCGACGCCGTCCTGGACCGGGCCGCCGAGCGCGGGGTCCGCCTGCCGCTCTTCGTCAATTTCGACGGCCCGTTCCTGGACAACGACCGCTACCGCTGGGAGTTCAACCCCCTGGCCGCGCCCCAGGGCGGACCGGTGAAGTTGCCCAGCCTCTACTACCGCGACGAGACCGCGGGGCCCGCCGCCGAGGCGCTCTTCCGCTACCTCGCCGCCCGCTACGGGGCCCACCCGGCGGTCGACGGGCTGATCCTGGCCGCGACGCTGGGGGCCGACGGCGCCGAGGACTGGCACGACCGCATGGCCCGCAGCCTGTCGGCCTCGTTCGGCGGCGAGGCCGGGGCGCTGCGCCTGGCCAGCCTCCACCCCATGGCCGTCCGCCGCCGCGCGGTCAAGTCCCTGGGCTCGTTCGAGGCCAAGCCCACCGGCATCGAAGGCGGGTGGCGCTTCGACACCGACGTCTGCCCGCCGACCCGGGCGGCCTACAGCGCCGAGGCGGCCAGCGAGGGCCGCCAGTCCCTGCGCGTCGAGGCGGAGATGCCCGGGGAACTGTGCCTGGTGCGGGTCTTCGATCAGGACACCATCAACGCCGGCGACTACGACCTGCTGTCCTTCGACCTGCGGCTGCCGGCCGAGGCCCCCCGCGGCCTGCGGGCCATGCTCTACCTGCGCGACCGGGAGCTCAACTGGTACGAGGAGCTGCTGCCCGGGGAACTCCGGCCCGGCGACTGGACGCGCTTCACCCTGGACCTGCGCGAGGGGCGCAACGGGCTCAAGGCCGCCGGCCACTCCCGACCCTGGGACGGCTACAGCCGCCAGCGCTTCCGCGCCGTCGGCGTGCGCATCTTCGGGGCCGGGGAGTACGTCGAGCGGCCGTACAAGGGGCCGGTCTACCTGGACAACGTCCGCCTGCTGGGCGACCCGGAAACCCCCGAGGAACGCCCGGCGCTGGCCATCACCGGCCTGCGCGAGCCGGAGGACCGCAACCCGGCGCTCTTCACCCGGGTGGAGTACACCTTCGGGATCAACCGGACCTTCGCCAACCCCTTCGACCCGGAGTGCGTGGAGGTCCGGGCCCGGGTGCTGGCCCCGTCGGGGCAGCTCCTGACCGTGCCGGGCTTCTTCTACCAGGGCTACCGGCGCACCGCCGACAAGGAGTACGCGGCCGTCATCGACGGCGCCCGGAAGCGCATCCCGGCGCCGGAGGGCGCGGAGCGCCTGGAGCCCGAGGGCCCCGGCCTCTGGAAGGTGCGCCTGTCGGCAGCCGAGGCCGGAACCCACCAGGTGACCATAGAGGTCCTGGTGCCCGACGCCCAGGGCCGGATGGCCGTGGCCGCGAGCCGCAAGGGCCTGTCCTTCGAGGCCGCCGCCGGGAACGTCCCCGGCTTCATCCGCCCGGCCGCCGACCGGCGGCACTTCGAGCATTCCTCCGGGGAGTTCTTCTATCCCATCGGCATGGCCATCCGCTCGCCCTCCGACGCCCGCGACCTGGGGCGCGACTCGAAGATCCGCCGGCACATCCAGGGCGACGAGCCGGTGGCGATCTGGCGCGAGGCCGGCCACACCGAGAATCTCGACCTGCTCGACCTGCGCGGCACCTACCAGTTCGACGACTACTTCAAGCGCTGCGGCGAGAACGGCGTCAACTGGGCACGGGTCTGGATGGCCCCCTGGTGGCTGGGGCTGGAGTGGGACCACCGCTACCCCGGCTACGAGGGCGCCGGCCGCTACAACCTGGCCAACGCCTGGCGCATGGACCACGTCCTGGAGGAGGCCGAGCGGAACGGCATCTACCTGCAGCTATGCCTGACCAACCACGGCCAGGTCACCACCCGCATCGACCGCCAGTGGGACTTCAACCCCTACAACGCGGTCATGCCCAAGTTCAAGCTCTGGAACCTCCCGGACCGGCCGGCCTACGAGATCCAGGGGCCGGAGTACTACGCTCCCCGGCCGGGCGGCTTCGCCGACAATCCCCAGGAGTGGTTCCAGAGCGAGCGCGCCCGCAAGCTCACCCGGCAGCGCCTGCGCTACATCGTGGCCCGCTGGGGCTACTCGCCGAAGGTCATGGCCTGGGGGCTGATGTCCGAGGTGGAGTTCACCGGCGGCACGGACTTCGGCCGGGAGGGCAACTGGGACCGCGGCTCGTTCCCGCTCCAGACCGAGTGGCACCGCGAGATGGGCCGCTACCTGCGGGCCGTCGACCCCCACCGCCACCTGGTGACCTCGCACTTCTCGCACCCCTGCAACGGCCTGGACCTCTGGGCGCTCCCGGAGATGGACTGCGTCCACTCCAACGCCTACAGCTCCTTCCCGTGGTTGGGCGGCGGCAACAACGAGAACGCCATCGTCGGCGCGCCGCGGGCCACCCAGGAGTACTACGCCCGCCACATGTCCCGCTACAACAAGCCGGTGCTGATCGGCGAGTGGGGCGGCTTCCACATGCGCAACTCGAAGGAGATACTCGACTCCGAGCTGCACAGCGGCCTGTGGGCCGAGGCCATGACCCCGCTGGGCGGGGCCACCGGCTGGTGGTGGTGGCTGCACGTCCACTACAACGACCGCTACGGCGAGTTCGCGGCGCTCGCGCGCTTCATGAAGGGCGAGGACCTGCGCGGGGTGGTCCAGCAGCTCAGCGCCGACGGGACGGTCGCCGCCCCGGGCGGCGGCGGGGAGCGCCGCGGGCTCGAAGTCCTGGCCATCGGCGACGGGGCGCGGCGGGCCTATGCCTGGGCCTACCACCCGCGCATCGCCTGGGGCGAGGCTGACAAGGCGGTCTTCGAGGGCGCCAAGGTTCGCATCGGCGGGTTGGCCCCCGGAACCTACGAAGTCGAGTTCTGGAACCCGGCCCGCGGCGAGCGCGTCTCCCGGGGCGAGTTCGCGGCCGGGGCGGACCGGTTGGTGATCAGCCTGCCGAAGTTCGAGCGCGACCTGGCCATGAAGATCCGCGCCAAGGGAGAGGCGGCCCGGTGATCGCCCGCCGCATCGCCCTGGTGGCCGCCGGCCTGCTCTGGGTCGGGATGCTCGGGGCCCTGGGCGTCATGGAGCACCGCCGCCGGGCCCAGTCCGAGGTCGCCGCCGGCCAGCTCGACTCGGTCTTCGGCCCGGATGCCCCGGCCTTCGTCAACAAGAGCATCCGCATGCAGGAGTTCGGCGGCGCCGAGCAAATCATCGGCTACGTCGAGACCCAGATCCAGCTGACCGGGCCGAACGAGGCGCTGATCAAGACCACCCTGTCGGTCGACGGGGCCAAGATCCCGCCCCTGACCGCCGCGGCGATCAGCCAGGTGCTCGGGAGTCAGCCCGAGAACCTCAGCGGCGAGCTCAACGTCTACACGGGCCGGGCCAAGGGCATCAGCCGCATCGACGGCAAGGGCAGCTACGGCGAGGAACGCCTGGAGTTCATGGCCACGCGCTTCCGCGACAAGGAGCTGAAGCTGATCACCCGCCGCGGCCGGGAGCGCAGCCCGCCGACCTTCATCCCCTACGACCGCGACCTGCCCTTCACCGGGGACCTCAGCCCGATCCGCGGCAGCCGCGGCCTCAAGACCGGCGACTCCTGGACGGTGACCCACTTCAACCCCATGACCCGCACCGCCGCCGAGACCATGATCCGGGTGGAGGGCGAGGCGGTCCTGCGCCACCGCAACGAGGACTTCCGCTGCTGGGTGCTCAAGTCCCACCCGGTATCCGCGAGCGGCGCCGGCGCCGGCGGCAGCTTCGGCGTCTCCACCGCCACCGCCTGGGTGGCCCGCAAGCCCGGCGACAAGCTTGACGGCCAGGTGATCCGCGAGGAGGCCCAGATGCTCTTCTTCCGCGTCGCCCTGGTCCTCGAGGACTTCGTGACCCGCGAGGAGGCCAGCCGGGATCGCCTGGATTCCGACAAGCGCGGCGGCGGCACCCCGGGCCGGGGTCCGGCCGTCCCCGACAGGACCGGGGGCCCCGCGCGGTGAGACGGGTCCTCTTCGTTTCCTACATATTCCCGCCCATGGTCGCCGGCGGCGCGCCGCGCGCCCACCAGTTCTGCAGATACCTGCCGGAGCACGGCTGGGCCCCCACGGTGCTGACCGGCCCGGCCGACGACTCCGCGGCGGTGGACGCCTTGGCTTTGGCCGAGCTTCCGCCCTGCGTCCGGGTGGTCCGGGCGGACTGCCCGCTCTCCGGGCGGGCCGCCCGCGGAGCGGCCAACCCGCGGGGCGGCCTGGCCGCGGCCATGCGCGGCGCGGCCCGGGCCGCGTCGCGGCTGGTCCTGCTCCCCGACCGCCAGGTGCTCTGGAAGGCTGCCGCGCTTCGCGCCGGGCGCGAGGCCCTGGCCGGCGAGCGGCACGACGCGGTCCTGGCCACCTTCGGGCCGGGCACCAACCTGCTGGTCGGCCGGGAGCTGGCCGCCGTGGGCGACCTGCCCCTGGTCGTCGACTTCCGCGACCTCTGGGCGGACCTGCCCCATCCGGTCTTCGCCACGCCGCTGCACCGCTGGCTGGCCGCCCGGATGGAGCGGCGCGCGGTCGCCGCCGCCAGCCGGATCACGGCGGTCTCCGCGCGGATGGCCGGGCACCTCGCCGCGCGCCACGGACGACGCCCGGAGGAGGCCGTCGCGATCACCAACGGCTTCGACCCCGCCGACCTGGCCAGGGTCCGCGACGAGCGCGGCCCGGCCGGCGGCCGGCCCTTCCGGCTGTGCTACACCGGCTCGGTCTACGGCCAGTACGACCTGGGGCCGTTCCTCGACGTCCTCGGCGGGCTGACCCGCGACGGGCTGGCCTCGCCGGAGACGCTGCGGGTCGAGTTCGTCGGCAACTTCCCGCCGGAGGAGGCCGCGCGGCGGGGGCTCTCCGGGCTGGTAGAGTGCCGCCCGCACGTGCCCCACGCCGGAGTCTTCGACGCCTTCGCCCGGGCCGACGCCCTGCTCATGATCGAGGCCCCCGGATACTGGGCGGAGTTCAGCTACGCCGCCAAGGTCTTCGACTATCTGCTGCCGGGCAAGCCGGTGCTGGCCCTGGTCGAGCCCGGCGGCAACAGCGCCCGGCTGCTCGAGGCCGCCGGGCTCGGCTGCACCGCCCATCCGGCGGACCGCGCGGCCATCCGCGCGGCGCTCCTGGAGGTCATGAGGCTCAAGGGCGCTCCGCCGAAGGCCATGAACATCTCCGCGCCGCCGCTGGCCGACTTCGACCGCCGACGGCTGGCCGCGCGCCTGGCCGCGGTGCTCGACGAGGCAGCCGGCTTGTAGCGAATTCCTCACGGATTATTGAGAGCCCCGCAGGCCTCCCGCGCCATCTTCCAGTGAAGAGGGTTGAGCACACCCCGGCAGCCCTTCGAACCGCGCGCCGCCGCCCGGAGCGGCGGCAGGACGGCCCCGGGCGTGCTCGCGAAAGGGGAGAAACCTGATGTCCCTGGAGAAACTCAAGATGCTCGCTGTCGTGGCGGCGGCCGCCGCCTTCCTGGCCTCAGTCTCGCCGCTGGCGTCATCCGCCGCCGCCGGCGAGCGCGGCGGGAAGAAGGCCTCCGCCAAGCCGCCCAAGAAGGCGCCGCCGAAGACCACGCCTGCCGGCTCGCCCCCGGCCGTCCCCTCGGCAACACCCGCTCCTGCTCCTGCTCCTTCCTCCACCCCCGCGCCGACTGGCGGGGTCATGATGCCCGTGCCAGAGGAAGACTACCCGGACCGGGAGCCGCAGCCCTACCCCTATCCGCCGACGGAGTAGCCACCCCGGAGCGCGACGCAGACAACGGGGCGGGAGCCTGTCCCAGCTCCCGCCCCGACATTTTCGCGCGCGGGCTGAACTTGCGCTGAAGGCTCAGCCCCCGTCGAAGCTCCAGTGCTCCTGGGCCATGAACCAGTTGCCGGAGTCCTCCAGGTACTCGATCGTGCCGCTGAGAATTTTCCAGTGGTCCTCTTCCTCGGCGGCCAGGCGCTCGCAGAGCTTGCGGGCCTCCTGGGAGACGGCCGACTTGGCCCACTTGCGATAGAAGGCCAGCGACTTGTCCTCCATCTCGACGCCCACCTTGAGGGCCTCGATGTCGTCCGGGGTGCTGGCCGCCCGGGCCTTGACGCTCTCCGGCATGTCCTCGAAGACGTTACGCAGAGCCTCGGCGAACTCGCCGCTGTAGGCGGTGATCCGCAGGCGGCCGGCGGCCAGGGCGTCGATGATCTCGATGTGCTTCTCCTCCGCCTCGGCCAGCGATTCGAACATCTTGGCGGCCAGGGGGTTGGAGGTCTTGGCGGCGGCCTCCTCATAGAACTTCTTGCCGTCCCGCTCGGTGTTGCGGGCGGTCTCCAGGATGGTCTTGATCTCCTGATCCGGTCCGGCGGGGTTCTTCTTCGGCTGTTTCGCGGCCATGACTGCACTCCTTCCGTCCTGTCGTCCCCGGCGCATCCGGAGCGCGCGGGACTGCCCGTATTCCTAGCGGAACGCGGGAAGATGTCAAGACCCATCTCGTCCTTGCAGCCCCGGGCCGGACGGGGTATATAGAGCATGCGGCCGGCGGGGGCCGTATGATCGGAGGGCCGGAAATGGCCAAGGACTACGGCGACCAGCGGACTTCCAGGCGCTACAACGTCCGGGACTTCGAGCTGTACTGGACTCCGGGCGGACTGCTCTCCTTCCTGAGCGCCGCCAAGCAGGCCAAGAACAAGCTGCCGGTGGTCAACTTCAGCATCGGCGGCGCGCAGTTCCTCTCGGCCAAGGACATGACCCAGGGCGAGCGGGTCCGCATCCACTTGGTCAACCCCGTCCTGGCCGAGCCGATGGTCCTGGAGGCCGAGATCTGCTGGTCGCGCCAGATACCGCGGCGCTCGGCCTATCGGGTTGGCGTGCGCTTCACCTCAGACTCCTCGCGCAACCGGGACAAGCTCCAGGAGCTGGAGGCCAAGCTCAGCGGCATGACCATCCGGCTGCGCTGCGCCGGCTGCGGCACGCCCTTCTCGGTCAAGAAGAGCTTCGAGGGCGAGGCCGGGCGCTGCCCCCGCTGCAAGGCCGTGGTGGAGGTCCGTGAGGAGGAAATCCTGCCCGAACTCCCCGAGGAGAAGCGGGCCGCCGAGGACAAGCCCGGTCCCGCCGCGGCCCGCCCGGTCTCCGGAGCCGGGATATCCAAGACGATCGATGGCTTCATCCGCACCTCCGTGCCCAGCCGGCTGCACCTGCAGCTCATCCAGCATTTCGCCAAGCGCCCGGCCGGGCAGGTGGCCGGCGTCAGCGAGCTGGCCATGCTGGTGACCACCCCGGAGCCGCGGGTCCACGCCGCGCTGCGCGAGATGGTCAGCCAGGGGATCCTCAAGGAACTGGGCGCCAAGACCTTCAACTACGACCCGTCGCCGGAAGCCAAACGCAAGATCGCCGAGCTGGCCACCCTGCTCAACAACCCCCAGCGCCGCAGCGAGGTGCTGGCGGTGGTGCTCGACGCCGAGAAGAACAAGAAGTAGCGGCCGGCTCGGACGCGGCCCGCCAGTTCGTCGGGCCTCCGGCAGGCCCCGCCGACCTCAGACGATCTCGCGCAGGTCCCTCCCCGGCAGCGCCGGGAACTTGGCGTGCGGCTCGGTCTGGTACCAGTAGACCACCGAGGCGATGTCGTCCTGCAGCGGCAGGTAGCGGCCCTCGCCCCTCCAGCCGATGGCCTGCATGGTCACGCGCAGGTCCTGCCGGAAGAAGACCGGGTCGGGCACGTGGAAGCGATACAGGGTCAGCCGCGTGCCGGGTTTGTTGCGCTCTCCGGAGACGCGCTGGAACCCGAAGAACGGCGCCGAAAAATTGCCCTCGTCGAAGCACCAGGCCCCGCCGAAGTAGTCCTCGGTGCCCGTGCCGCAGATGGTCGGGAACTTGCCGTCGCCGTCCAGGAACATCTTGATCTCGCCCTCGCCCCACCAACCGGCGTTGTTCTGCTGCCAGGACATGAAAGTGCCCACGTACTGGCCCTGGCCCCTGACCCCGTCAAGCATGGTGTAGTCCGTGCCGTACTCCAGCGGGTTGGTCCGGCGCCACTGGGCGTGGAGCGAGAGCGCATCCTCGGCCACCGGCTCGAGGGTGTAGTTGATGGTGTAGAAGAAGCCCTTGAGTTCCTCGACGCCCTCGTTGGTCACGCTGATCCGGGCGTGCTTCCGGAAGGGCATGGGGAAGAAGCAGTTCATCCCGCCCTTGGGGTTCACATTGATGGGCTGGGCCAGGATGTTCTGCCGCGCGTTCCACGAGCAGCAGAAGAAGTCGCCGGCCGGGACCTCCACCGAGGGCTCGAGCTCGCCGTCCCACCAGATGCGCAGGATCAGGTCGCGGTAGAACTTGACGTCGAAGGTGAACCAGATGTGCCGGATGACGCCCGGGCCGGCGTTGTCCATGAGCACCGCGGACTGGCCGGCGGGGATGTCCAGGAAGGGCGAGACCTTCCATCCCTGGCCCAGGTCCCTGGCGCTGTTCGCCGCCCGCGGGGCCAGGGTGTCGGCCGCGGTGGCCATGCCGCCCTTGCCCTTCTCCCCCCGGAAGTTCTCGGCGGAGAGCGAGCGGCTCTCGCAGTTGCGCTTCATGAAGATGTTGCCCAGGTCGATGTTCATGGCTCCTCCCTCTCGGTTTCCAGGCGGCGGGCTCCTCGGTCATGATACCCCGTCGGCGGCCGCCGGAACATGGACTGTGCCACGGAATACATGGACGGAATTGCGGCCGCGTCAGGGCCTACCGGATTTCGCAGGCCTCCTCGGCCTGCCAGGTAGGATCGACGCGCACGGCGCGCCGGTTGGCGCTGTCGGCCACGTAGATGTGCTTGAAGGACGCCTTGGCGGCGATCGGGTAGGCCAGCGGGATCTTCCCCGGCTTCCCGGCGGACTCCACGGCGCGGAGCCCATCGTCGAAGTTCCCGTAGGAACCGAACTTCACTATTTCGTTGCCCTCGTTGTCCACCACCTGCACCGAACAGGTCAGGGCGTTGGGTATGTAGAGCCGTCCGTAATCGTCGACCTCGAAGCGCGGGGTCTGGCAGGCGCAGTGGCCCTCGCCGCGCTCGAAGCCGCTCAGGACTGCCAGCCCCGGGTAGGCCTTGAGCGCGCCCTCGATGTACACCCCCTTCATCTTCTGGCCGGCACCCATGGCCAGGCCCGGCCCGAACTTGTCAGGGACGGTCAGCTCGGGATGACCCACCTGCGGAGATGCGTCGTTGTGCTGGGCGATCTGCGGCCGGTACTTGGTGCCCGGCGGGAGCTGGGGACACATCCCGCCGCCCTCAAGCCCGAACTTGACGATGCTGCCGGTCATCTGGGTGTAGCCCCGGGCCTTGGCGAAGTCGCCGGGCAGGACGTAGTCGGCCGGCAGCACGCGGATGCCGGCGTAGATGTGGCCGGCCTGGTCGACCTCCACGCCGCCGGACTGGTCCTGAAGCCAGCCGATGTAGGCGCCGGTGAAGCCGGCCGAGAGGTAACCGGGTTTCAGGGCCTTGGCGGCGACGAGGTCCTGCATGCGCGGGCAACGGCCCGGCTTGCCGTCCGGAGTCACCTCGAAGATGGCGTTTGAGCGCCAGCAGTACATGCCGTTGTAGTAGAGCGTCCCGTCGGGCTTGACGCAGGTGCCCTGGTTGCCGAAGTAGCCGCCGCCCATCTTGCCGTAACGGAAGGCGAACTCCTTGCGTCCGTCGGGCAGGGGCGCCGGCGTCAGGTCGCGGTTGAACCGCGAGTAGGGACCCTCCCAGCCGCCGCCCTGGCCCTCGTGGCCCGAGACGTAGACCATGCCGTCGCGGCGCACGCACATCTCCGAACCTATGATCGGCGCGGGCAGGCCTTCCTTGCCGAGCTTGCCGGCGTAGTCGCCGCTCAACCCATTGTACCGGCGGGTCTGGGCCCAGCCGTTGTGGATGTAGACCAGTTCCGCCTCCGGGTCGACGTCCATCCGGCAGGCGAAGCCCGCGGCGGCCTTGCCGCGGTCGGCCAGGTCCCCGACGATCTCCAGCTTGCCGCCGCGGTCCTCGATGCACAGCAGGCTCTCCGGACGGGCGCCACCGGAGAGCCAGAGGCGCGGGGCAGGTCCGGTCGGGTCAAGGGCAAGGTGCGGGTCGGCGCCCGTGGCCGGGGCGGGCAGCTTCAGCGTGGCGACGACCTTGGGCGCCGGCTTGGCGGCCGCCGCGGCGCCGGCCGGGTCCCAGCCGTCGATCCGGACGAGCGCGTCGGCGTAGACCCAGACGCGCTCCTTCCGGCGGGTCACCACGTAAAGCGCGCCGGCCTTCTCATCAACGGCCAGCGCGCAGGGGTTGGCCGGGGTCTCCACCGCGGCGAGTTCCTTGCCCTCGGGCGAGAAGACCCGGACCCGGGCGGAGGCTTCGTCGCAGACCAGGACGCGGCCCTTGCTGTCCACGACCAGGCCGTGCAGGTTCTGGCTGTCGAGGCTGGGGCTCCCCGGCCGTGCACCGGGGGCCTCGGCGGGCAGGGCCACGTCGGCGAAGGTCGAGGTCTTGCTGGCGCCGGCGGCCCTGTAAATGCGGCCCTCCGGCCAGTCGGGGTGCAGCTTGCTGCCCTTGGGCGCGAAGCCGCTGTAGCCGGCGAGGTAGAGCGCCTTGCCGTCAGGCGAGAAGGCTCCGGTCGGGGCGCAGTTGGCGGAGTAGCCGGCCAGCTTGGTCCCCGCGCTCCAGAGCGAATCCTCGAAGGGGTCCCCTGCGCCGCCGTCGCTCTTGCGGATGCGCCAGACCGCCCCGAAGAAGCCGTCGAGCAGCACCAGGGTGTCCTTCTCGGTCGGGTGCAGCCCCAGGAGCCGGACGTGCATGTCTCCGCGCAGGTCGTCGTGCATGGCGTGCCGGGAGATCATCGGGTAGAAGGTCGGCCAGGTGCTCATGCGGTTGAGGGGCGCGGGCACCTCCATCCCCGGGGCCGTCACCGAGCCGAAGGCCTGGCGGCTCTTGGCGTCGGTCGCCGCCGGATAGGGCATGAGCTCGCGAAGGTACTTGCCGTTCCGGTCGTAGACCCGCAGGAAGTAGACGGTGGAGTCGTTCTGCAGCCCCAGGAAGTAGAGGTCGCCGTTGGCCGGGTCCACGGCCATCCCGCGGCAGGAGGTCTTGTAGAAGTTGTACGGGCTGTCGGCGACCAGGCCGCCGAACCTGACGCCCATGCCGGCGCGGACGCGGACCTTGAAAGGGCCGTTCCCGACCGGCAGGTTCCAGTCGCCCTTGCCGTCCCAGACCAGTTCCTGGGCCAGGCCCGGCTTGAGCGGCGCCGGCGGCGGCTGTTTGGCGCCGAGGACGCCGGCGGCCAGGCTCCGGACCACCTTGCCGTCGGCGCTGACGATCGCCACTTCCACGTCGGTCGGCGCGGAGACGGTGAAGCTGATCTTCACCTTGTCCCCTTCCTTTGTCGCGGCAGGCTTGGCGGTGAAGGCGACCTCGCCGGCCGCCGCAGCGGCGCAGAGCGAGAGAACGAACAGTCCTACACCTGCCAGTGCGCGCATGGAACCCTCCATCGTCATCTTCCTCCAAGGCAAAGGACCGTCCCGTCCTCCAGACTGAGGTAGGCCCGCCCGCCGGCCACGGCCAGACCCTCGAGGACCGGCGCGGCCGGCAGCGGGACCGACGCAAGCTTCGCCCCGTCCTTGCTCGCCAGGAGCAGCAGTTCGCCGGCGCGCTTGCCGTCGGCCGGGGGCGAGGCCAGGGCAACGAGCACCTTGTCGCCGGCCAGCACCACCGCCTCGACAGTTGCGCCGGCCGGGAAGGGAACCTCCCAGAGTTTGTCGGCGGGCGGCTTGGCTCCGATGCTCCGGGCGGCGAAATTCGAGGCGCGGCCCTTCCAGACGTTGCCGTCGCGTGCCGCCGGCTCGGCGCGGAACTCGGGGCCGTAGCGCACCGAGTCGCTGAACGCCGACGGGCAGGGCGGGTACTCGCCCGGGCCGGCGCCGAAGACATTGCGGCTGAGGAAATTGAAGCTCACCGGAACGGGCGAGCCGAAGCTCCAGGGCGAGGCGTCCTTGCCGGTCCGGAGGTCGGCGGCGAAGACGTGGCGCATCGGGCCGTTGGGGTAGCCGGCGACGGCCACCGACTTGCCGTCGCTGGCCAGCAGGTCGGCCAGGAACTTGCCGCCCTGCGGGAGCCGCTTCTGGGCGCTCCAGGCCAGTTTGCCGGCGATCGGATCGACGGCGTGGACGGCGATGCCCTCGCCGCTCTCGGCCGAGCGGCCGGCGATGACGTAGGCCAGGTCGCCCTCCACCAGAACCCCGCCGACCACCGGCCAGACCGACTCGGTCTGACCGAAGGCCACGATCCGGCGCTCGGCCGGCGCGGCCCGGAACCGCCAGGCCAGCTTGCCGCTTGCGGCGTCGAGCGCATAGACCCAGCCGTCGTGGCTGCCGACCAGGCTGAGTCCGCGGAAGGCGCTGGGCGGAACGTCCAGACGTCCGCCGGTCGGGTAGGTCCAGAGCACCCGGCCGTCCTTATCGTCGAGGGCGGCGGCGACGCCCGCCTCGGTGAGCGAGACGAAGACCCGGCCGCCGGCCACCGTGGGGCCGGAGATTAGGTGACCGGAGGGCAGCCGCAGCGCCCAGTCGTTGCGGAGTGCGGTCTCGGGCCACTTGCCGGTTTCGAGCTTGCGGTTCCACAGTATTCCGAACGCTGCCGGCACTGTGTCGGAGGTGCGGTTCGAGCGCTTCCCGTCGCGGCGGAACATGGGCCAGGCGTCCTCGGCGCGGCCGTCCGGAGCGGCCGCCGCGGGCGTGGGCGAGCCGCGTTCCCAGCGGTCCTCCTCGCTCGCCGGGGCCGGCGGCGGTGCGTCGGCCGCCCAGCCGGTCACGCCCGGGAAGTAGGCGTGGCCGCCGCACCAGCATCCGAAGGGGATGTTGGTCTGGGAGAGATAGAGCTGCCCGTTGGCCAGCCCCACGCCGGTGCGGCAGGAGCCGCGTCCGCCGGGCACCTCAAAGCCCTTGCCGTCCTCCCAGGCCATGAAGTGGCTGGGGCGCTTGCCGACCAAGAAGCGCTCGGTGGCCGCCAGTGGGTGGCAGCCCAGCCCCAGGCCCTTGAACGGATGGGCGAGGGTCCGGTCCACGGCGCCGTCCTCGGGCTTGACGGCGCTCCAGAGCATCTCCTGCTTCTCGTTGGCGTCGGGGATCCAGACTCGCCCGGCGGCGAAGAGCGGCGGCTCGGTCCCCTTGGCGGTGACGGTCCAGAGCGCCGCGCCGTCCCGGGTCGAGAACGCGTGGAACTCCTGCACCCGGTAGGCCTTGGACGTGCGGCAGAGCAACCGCTCGCCTTGGACAAAACAGAGCTTGCCGTTCTTGCCGAGCTTCTCGGCAGCGTTGACCTTCCAGGCGGCGGTCCCCGTTTTGATATCCAGCGCGCAGAGTTCGCTGCCGCGCAGAATGAAGACACGGTCCCCGGAGGCCACCGGCGGGGCCAGTTCCCACCACTGCGCCTTGCGGGGAACGCTCCACCGCTGGGTGCGCGCCGGAAGTTCGAAGCAGGAGACCGCCTCCAGACCCACGGCGATCAGACAGTCGGGCAGAACCAGCAGGTGCCAGGCCTGGAACGGGATTGCGCCGAGCGGCTTGCCGGTGGCCGCCTCCAGGACGCTGATCTCCTTCTGGTTCGAGGCGTACACCCGGTCGCCGACGGCGACCAGTTGCTTGACCATGTCCTTCTGGTCGACGCGGCCGTCGCTGCCCAGGACCCGGATGACCTCGTCCTCCGGCCCGGGACCGATAGAGCGCTCCCAGAGCATGAGGCCGTTGAAGGCGTCCCGGGCCACGATCCGCCCGCTGGTGAGCAGGTAGAAGTTGCGTCCTCCGGCCGAGACCATCTGAAGCACGCCGCCGTATCCCGGCAGACTCGCCGGCCGCGGGCTGGCCTCGGCCGGGCCGGTGCACCAGCGGATGGCGGTGGGCGGGGCGACCAGCGCGTCGTGGGAGACCAGATTGCCGTCCGGGCCGTGCGCCAGGTGGGTCCATTCGTCCATGCCCGCCGGGCGCGGCTTCCTGAAGACGAGCCACGTCCGGGTCTTCCGGATCGTCTTGACGCCGGTCACACCCGCCTTGGCGAGCGCCTCCTCGAGGGCCTTGGCCCAGTCGGGCTCGACGCCCAGGCAGGCGGCGCCGCCGGGCGCCAGGACGCGGACGATCTCCGCGGCCGGCAGTCCGCTGCGGAGAAGTCCCTGGGCGTCCTCGACCACGAGGAGATTCACGGTTGAATCGGCGCAGGGGACCGCGCGCAGGTCGCTGTGCGCGGCGCTGGCCAGGCCGCTCATGCCCTCAGCGGCCAGTTCGGTCAGAGCGGCGGTGACAGCTTCCCGCCTTGGGGAGAGCCCGTGGACCAGGAACCGGCCGGACTGAGCCAGTCGCCTGAGCCGCGCCGGCGAGCTGAAACCGAGTTCCAGGCACAGGCCCCCGTCGATGCCGGAGACCTGGACGGCCTCGTCGGCGGGGCCCCCGGCCGTTGCGGCAGCGGGCTCGCCGGCCGGGACGCCGGTTGCCGATGCCCAGCCGAACAGACCGGCCAGCATGGCGGCGGCGACAATGTTCTTCACGCGCAAACTCCTACTTGGCCTTGCCCCTCGACGGGCTCAGGGTCCAACCGCACAGGTCTCCTCGGCGGCGTAGGCCAGTTTCACCTTGACCACCCGGCGGCTCAGGGTGTCGGCCACGTAGGCGTGGGTCTCGGAGAGGGCCACGGTCTGCGGCCAGGTCAACGGGATGGACCGGGCGGTGCCCTTCGAAGTCCCGTCGTCCTGGTTCCCGTACCTGCCGAACATGGTAACCGGGTTGCCGTTGGTGTCGATGACCTCCACGCGGAACTGCCCGAGGTTCGGATAGAACGACCGGCCGTAGGGGTCGACGTCGAAGCCGCCGCCCTCGCACATGCAGGTGAGCATGCAGGAGGAGAGCACGCTGGTGTAGGGCGCGAAGCCGAAGCGGTACCAGAGCGCGCCCTGCAGTTCGGCCTTACCCTGAGTCGAGTACCCGGCGTGGAACCGCACCGGCACCTTGGGTTTGGCCAGGAGTTCCGCGGGCGGCTTGCCCTCCACGCTCTCGGTCAGGTGATCCTTGCACCAGAGCGCCCCGCCGCTCGGCGGGAACTTGACGATGCTGCCGTACATGTAGCTGTAGTAGTAGCTGGAGGTCTGCTCGCTGGTCTGCTTCATGGGCTCCTTGATCTTGCCGTCGAAGAACTCCGGGAAGGAGCGGTCCGGGGGCTTGACCATCTCCGCCAGGTAGATGTTGCCCTTGGCGTCGAGCCGCGGGACCGCGCCCTTGGTGCACTGCCAGATGACCGTGCGCTTGACCTTGCCGTCGAGCCCGAAGGCGTTCAGGCAGGTGGCCGGCTCGTCGGCCTCGCTGCCGGTGCTCTCGCCCTTCCTCCAGCCGGCCGGCGGGATCATGAAGAGCTCGTCCGGGTTGGGAATGATCATGCCGCGCTGGGAGTAGTTCATCACCGCGGAGAGCGGAATGTGGTTGCTGGCCAGGCCCGGCCAGTTCAGCGGCTTGGCGTTGCGATCGTAGAGCCTGAGGCCATTGGCCGCGCTCCAGCTGTAGGAGACCAGGTTCCCGGCGGCGTCGGCCCGCACGGTGGTGCCGTTGTTGGGGTTGCCGAGCGGCGCGAGCCGGAAGTTGGTCTGGATCTTCCCGGTCTTCTCCTCAACCCGGTACCAGGACTGGACGTTGCTCTTGACGTAGAGCTCGCCGCGCAGGCGGTCGTAGGAAAGGTCCTGGGGCCCCTCCGCCCAGGGCGTCTTGGTGTCGCGGGGGTCGCCCTTCATTTCGAACTTGCCGCCGGCGTCCTCGATGACCAGGAGCTGCGGCGCGGTGCTGTAGGGGACCGTGGGCATGCAGATGCGCACCGGCTGGCTCGATGCGTCCACTACGATCCGGTGAGGCCGGTTGACGTCCTCGGCGTGCCGGCAGTTGGGCAGGGCCAGGCGGCAGACCTCCTTGCCGGCCTTGTCGAACTTGATCAGGTCGGGGGTCTTGACGTCGGCCATCGAGCAGACGTAGACCGCGCCGGTGGCCGGGTCCACGCCGATGGAGTCCGGGGCCTTGACCTTGATCTCGCTGACCAGGGTCCGGTCCTTCTCGCTGAAGATCGCCACCCGGTCGGCGTCGCCGTCGGCCACGTAGACGAGGCCTCCGGCCACGGCCAGTCCGCGCGGGCCTGTTAGCAGCTCTTTGTCCGTTCCCGGCGAGCCGGGCTTGCCCAGGAATGGCTCGGCCGCGTCCCGTTTCTCGAGCGGTATGCGGAAGACGCAGGGCACGCCCCTGAGCGCGCCCTTGGTCTTGGGATTGCCGGCGGTCAGGCCCGCGAGATACAGGAACTTCTCGTCGCTGCTCAGGGCCAGGCAGGGCCGGCTCTGATTTAGGAACCAGCCGTTGGCCATGGTCAGCTCCTTGATATCGGCGAGGAGCTTCGGGCCGGCCATGGCCTCGTAGGGGGCGCTGCCGTCGGGGTCGAGGCTCGCAACCGCCGGGCCCATCACCAGCCAGTGCACCCGCCCCTTGCTGTCCACGACCGGGCACTGCGCCGGGAAGCGCCAGGCCGGGTCGGGGTAGAAGGTCAGCCGCAGCAGGTGGTGGATGCGCGGGACCAGATCCCCCTCGGCGCTTTGGAATGCGCCGAAGGCCTTGGCCTTCTCCGGGGACAGGTTCCCGGGCATGGGCATGACTGCGCGCTCGTGCTTGCCCTCGCGGCTCAGGACTTTGAGCTTGGTGCTGCCCCAGTGGCCGACGGTGGTCGGATCGTGATGAAAGACGTAGAGCGAGCCCTTGGGGCCGACGGCCAGCGAGGAGATGCTCCCCGTGGATGCCGGGTTCTCGAGCAGGAATCCGTCGAACTCCGGCCTCAGGCCGGCGCGGACCCGGACCTTGAAGGGGCCGCCCGCGGCGGGCTTGCCGGCGTCATCCTTGCCGTCCCACTCGACGGTCTGGGCGAGGCCGGCCGTGAGCGGCTCTGGCGGAGCCTCTTTTCCGCCGAGCACCCCGGCCACCAAGTGGCGGACCACCCTGCCGCCGGAGTCGAGAACAGCCACCTCCACGTCGGTGGGGGCGGAGACCGTGAAGCTTGTCTTGACTCTGTCGCCGTCCTTTGCCGCCGTCGGCCTGGTGCTGAAGCTCACCTGCTGGGGCAGGCCGGCCTCGCCGGCGAACCCGGCGGCGGATGCGAGCAGAAACCCGAGAATCAAGGCGGCGGGCTTGCAGGTCTTCATGGACTTCTCCCCTTTCTGACCCCTGCCCTATCTACCCCTCATCCGAGCGCCTTGACATGGAACCCGCCGTGGAATATATGGACTATCTTATGGACACGATCAATCCCGCCAAGCTCTGTCTGAACCTCCACCCGCCACGGCGCTCGATGGCCTTCGTCATCAACGGCCTGGGCCTTCGCGAGGTGATGCCCGCCAAGATCGTCAACCGCCCCGGCGGGACCCGGGACTTCCTCTTCATGCAGTTCCACGACCCGGTTGAGGTCAGCGTCGAGGGCGCCATGCGGCGGTGCGCGCCGGAGACCCTCGTGCTCTGGGAACCCTCTGTGCCGCACCACTACGGGAGCACCGCCAGGTGCTGGTCGCACTCCTGGCTGCACTGCGACGGGGCCAATATCGAGGCCGCGGTCCGTGCCTCCGGGATGCCGCTCAACCGGCCGATCGCCATGGCCGACACCTCGCTCATCGATGCGGCCCTGCTGCCGCTGCACGCCGAGCTCACCGCCAACCGCCAGCCGGACAGGATCATCACCGAGAACCTGGTGCAGATATGGATCCGGCGGCTGCGCCGAGTGGCCGCCGCCGACTCCGCTCCGCCGGTGCCGGCCAGGATCCTGGCGGCGCAGGCCTTCATGGAGCGCGCCTTCTCGGAGGAGGTCACGCTCGAGCGGCTGGCCTCGTTCGCGGGGCTGTCCGTCTCGCACTTCTCGGCCG
>JAKLDR010000038.1 GCA_022703445.1 Planctomycetota bacterium
GACTGCTTCCAGTGCACGTCCAGCCCTACGTAGTACATCGCAAGCCTCCTTTCGGCCCTGACTCGGGCCTCGTTCCCACAGCCGAGTCTACCGACTGCGAGGCTTGCTTCATAGTTTCACGGAGGACAACGGCAGGAATCTTCCTCGAAGGACGGAACCAAAGACCCGGTGTCGTCCTCTGTGTACCCTTCGACTTCGCTCAGGGCCATAGGCCTTGAGCCTGCCGAAAGGCTCCGCGTCCTCTGTGGTTGGATTTCCTGTCGTTGTGCCGAAAGCCCAATGCCCAAGGCCTAAAAGCCCAAGGCCCAAAGCCAACCCATCCCGTTCAGCGCCGTCGTCTCCCAAGCGCCCCGTCGATCGTCGCGACCACCCAGTCCGGCGCCAGCGACCCCGGCACGGAGCGGATGCCGCCGCGCGCCGGCTCGAGGTGCGTGTCCGAGCCGCCGCTGGCGGCGCAGCCCAGCCGCCGGGCCTCGGCGACGAGGGCGTCGAAGTGCGGCTCGCGGGCGTTCGAGGGGTGATAGAGCTCGAAGCCGTCGAGGCCCGCGGCCATCAGCTCGGCAATGAAGGCGAGCTGCCCGGCCAGGTCCCCGCGGCGGATGCCGGCCGGATGGGCGACGAGGATCACGCCGCCGGCGCCGTGGACCGCGTCGCGGACCTCCTCGAAGCTCGCCCAGTCCCAGGGCTGGGCGAAGGCCTGCTCGGCCTCGGTGGCCACGGCGGACATTTCCCGCGTGGCCGTCTCGGAGTCGGGGAAGAAGCCGCGCTCGAAGAGGTAGCTCCGCGCAAACCACTTGTTGAGGACCGGCGCCGGGTGGCCGCGGTAGCGCGACGGAAGCGCCGCGCGCATCTCGGCCTCGCCGACGCCGAAGCGCCGCTCAATTATTGGGATGAAGCGCGCGAAGTTGATTTCGTACTGCCGGAACTGCTTCCGGCAGAGCTCATTCAGCCGCCGGTCGGCCGGATCGAACCCGAAGGCCACGAAGTGGTACTCGCCGTCCTTCCAGTCGGCGTCGAACTCGACCCCGTCGATGAACCGCAGCCCCAGCGCCTCGGCCCGCGCGCGGCAGCGCGAGAGCCCGTCGAGGCAGTTATGGTCGGTGAGCGCGAGCGTCGCGACCCCGGCCGCCGCCGCGGCCTCGGCGATCTCCTCCGGCGTGGCCCAGCCGTCGACGGAGCAGAGGGAGTGGCAGTGCAGCTCGGCGGTCATGGGAGGTCTACGGAGCCAAGAAGATCCGGAAAGCGAGATACCCAGCAAGGGCGGACAGGAGCACCACGATGAGGATGCGCAGAAAGACTCCAAGTGCCTTCGGAGGCCTTGGCTGGCTTCGCACGTGGGCTGCCACTGCCTGGCTATATTCCTCGGCCGAACAACCCCGCGCGACAGTCCGGCCTTCGTAATCATCAGCCAGGTGGCTCACGAGGTCGTCCATGTTTGCCCATGTTCCGAGAGGTTCACCGCCGGTGTCTCCATGGTCGGTCTTGACGATGTGCCCATCGACGGTATCGAGCGCGTACGGGCAGGCATCGTCATCATCGCCTAGATAGACCCAACGGTGGTCCCACGGCGGAGCGGAGGCATCTCCCCGGCGATACTCGAGAGTCCGAGCGATAATTGCATCCGCATCGTCCCACAAACTCCATTCCGTCGAACCCAGGTCGTCGAGAAAGGGGAACCTCTGCATTGCGTTCTTGTACGCCTCGGGCAAACCTACGCCGAGGGAGGACGCTACCCTCTCAAGTTCATTCAGCTGCATAGCTCAGCCTCGAGGCATGTGACACGAGCCCTCAAGCCAACACTACGTCACTGCCCGGCTTCATCCTGAACCCCGCCGGCAGTTTGGCGGCCAGCTCCGCGGCGTCGAGGGCGTAGAGCGGGCTCACCTCGATCCGCCCGTCGACGGTCCCGTCGGCGCGGCGCGGGACCTCGCCGCCGGCCGCCTCGATCCAGCGGGCCCACTCGTCGGCGAGCATCTTCCGGCAGCTCTCCGCCGAGTCCTCGCCGGTGGCGTTCTTGATGGGGGCGAACTCCTCCTCGCGCCTGGTCTCGACCACCAGGCCTTTCCTCGCGAGCGGCAGCGCGTCGAAGATGAAGCACTCGAACTTGATGCCGTTCTTGCCGTCGGGCTTGGCGGTTTTCCCCTCCGCGTCGGCGCAGGGCACGGCCTTCTCGGCTCGGTGGTAGGGCAGGCCGCCGCCGCGCTTGGCCTCGCCGGCCAGGCGCGCGAGGAACGGCACCGAGAAGACGTGGATGGCGATGGAGCCGGCCCAGTAGAGCAGCTCGCCCTTGGCGTCGCGCGCATGGGCCAGCTCATCGGGCAGGTCGGAGTACTCGATGACCTCGATCCGCCCGCCGCGGGTCACGGCCACCCCGACCTTCTCGAGCGGGCCGCACTTCTTTAGGACCTTGATGCTCATCTCCGAGCTGGCGGCGATGTGCCGGCCGATGAAGACCGGGTCGACCGCGCGCACCAGCGGGTTGTCCACCTGGAAGTAGGAGATGGTGTCCACGCCCTGCGCCGCGAGCTTGTCGAGCAGCCCGGCGTCGCTCAAGGCCTGGATGGTCCCGCCGTGGCCGTTGGGGCTCATGGCCAGCCGGTCGGCCGCCTCGAGGATGAGCTGCCCGGCTCGGTCGGAGGCCGGCAGCATGCCCTGCTGGAAGATGTGCACGGCCGCCGGGTCGACGCCGAAGAAGCGCTCCCGGACGAGGTAGTCGCGGGTGACCTCGAAGTTGGCGTCGCTGGTCATCACCAGCCAGGGGATGGTCCGCCCGCAGCGGCGCGAGACGGCCAGGATCTTCTCGGCGTGATGGCGGAAGAGCGTCCGGCCGGTGACCGGCCCAAAGACGTAGCAACCCTTGGGTCCGTCGTAGCCGAGCCGCGTGCCCTGGCCGCCGGCCACGGTCAGCGCCGCGACCCGCCCGGCGCGGATGGCGTCCTCGCCGGCCTCGCGGAAGCGCTCCTCGGCGCGGCGCTCGTCCTCGGAGGCCGGCAGCCGGTCGACGGGCGAGGGTTCGAGCTTCCCGGCGGGGGCCTTGGCCGCGGCAGCGCCGGAACCCGAGACATGCTCGGCGATCAGGCGCTTGACCAGGTCGTAGTCGATCCCGGCGAGCTGCGCAGCCAGCCGCTGCCGCCCGGCGAGGTCGAGCTTGTCCCAGAAGCGGAGCGTCGAGCCCTGGCCGGCCTTGAGCGCGCGCCGGACGCCGGCAGCCTCGTCCGGCGAGAGCCCGGAGAGGTCCGGGGCTCCGCCGGCGGGCGCTGAAGCCTTCGCTTTCCTGGCGGCCATGGCCGGCCTACGACTCGATGGCCCGGTCGGTCTCCCCGGCCTTCCGGAAGTCGACCATCTTCTTCACGGCCACATCGACGCTGTCGGTAACGGTGAAGAGGTCCAGGTCCTCCGGGGAGATGCAACCGCTCTTGAGCATCGTGCCGCGCAGCCACTTGGCCAGCCCGCCCCAGTAGCTCCTGCCCATCAGCACCACCGGGAAGGGCTTGATGCGCTGGGTCTGGATCAGGGTCAGGCTCTCGAAGAGCTCATCCATAGTGCCGTAGCCGCCGGGCATGATCACGAACCCGCTGGCGTACTTGACGAACATGACCTTGCGGCAGAAGAAGTAGCGGAAGTGCATCTGCAGCTGGGCGTAGGGATTGGGCTGCTGCTCGAAGGGCAGGGCGATGTTCAGGCCCACCGAGAGCCCGCCGGCCTCCTTGGCGCCCTTGTTGGCGGCCTCCATCAGGCCCGGCCCGCCGCCGGTCACCACGGTGAACCCCTCGGAGGCCAGGCCCCTGGCCAGCCTCACGGTCAGCTTGTAGGCCGGGTCGCTGGGCTTGGTCCGGGCCGAGCCGAACACGGCGATGGCCGGCTCGATGTGGGCCAGGTCCTGGAAGCCCTCCACGAACTCGGCCATGATCCGGAAGACGCGCCAGGTATCCTCCTGGGTGAAGTCCTTCTTGAGCATGTCGGCTGGCAAGGTAGGCCTCCTCCTGCGGTGCAGCCCCGGGGTGTCCGGGCCGGCCGGCGGCCGGCCTGCAGGAGGAGTTTATGGGCGTCGGGCGCGGCTGTCAACGTGGGACAGGGACGAACCGGCGGCTGCCGCCTACTTGCCGTACATCGGCAGGTAGCGGTAGTAGACCTCCAGGGTCAGCGCCCCCAGCGCGGTGGAGAAGACCCGCCCGCCGGTGGGGATGTAGCCGCCGCCGACCGGGTCCCAGGAGCCGTCCTTGTCGTCGGCCGATCCGTCCATCGGGCCGCCCTTGCACTGGTTGGGCAGCAGCGCCGTCTGCATCTTCTTGTTCCACTTGTTCCAGTAGTCGCCGCCGGCCTGGAAGGTGCAGAGCGTCGCGTAGTACCAGTAGTACAGGTTGACGCCGGCCCCCTTGTCGCCCCAGACGGGCAGGTTCTTCTCCTGGGTGATCAGCTTGGCAGTGGCCACCACGAACGGGTCGTCGGACGGGGCGTTCATGAACTGGCGCATGAGCATGCCGGCCGAGGCCATGGCCAGGTTGGAGTTGGTCCCGGGCTTGGTCGTGGCCATCTGACCGGCGTAGTTGCAGAAGCCGTTGTCCTTGCTGGAGGCCGCGTCCAGCCAGCGCATGCAGCCCTGGAAGCCGGCGCCGTCGACCTTGAGACCGGCGATCTTGGCGCTCTTCAGGGCCATCAGGTTCCAGCCGGTCACCGAGGTGTCGTTGCGGCCGGCAGCGCCCTTCTTGTGGCCGTAGTCCCAGGCCTCGTAGGGCCCCTGGGCCGCGAGGATGTAGTCGACCGCCTCCTGGGCGGCCTTGCCGACCCGCGGGTCCTTGGTCATGCCGAAGGCCTCGGCCAGCGCCAGCGTGCCCATGCCCTGCTCGTACATGCCGCTGGAGTAGAACTGCCCGGGCGCTTGCTTGATCCAGTTCTTGGTCTTCATGGTCTCTTCGCGCTGGTTGACCAGCCAGTTCTCGGCGCGGCGGACGTTGTCCTGGAACTTGCCGGGGGTCTTGGAGGTGTAGCCGGCGCCCAGGAAGGCCAGCATGGCCAGGCCGGTCATGCCCACCGGGCCCATGCCCTTGTCCCACTTGGTCGGATCCCAGTGACCGTCGGGCTCCTGGTGGCGGGCCAGCCAGCGCAGGGCGGCCTCCACCGCGCTCTCGGTGGCCTCAGAGCCGCCGAAGCGCCCCACGGCCTTCTTGCGCCCGCCGGCGTCGCGGTAGCCGAAGCAGCCGGCCATCCCGCCGCCGCCCACGCCGATCGACCCGACCGTCCCGGTGCTGCCCAGCGGAATGTCGGAGATGGCGTCCTCCTGGCCGCGGGAGCGGGAGTCCAGGGCGCTGTTGTCGGTCTGGAAGGTCTCGGCCTCGTCCATGGGCTGGTGGGTGACGACCACCTGGTCGACCGTGGCCTCGGCGGTGACCTCCGTGGGCTTCTGGAAGATGTCGCGCTTCTTGGTGGGGTCGTACTCGGGCGGCTTCTGCTTGGTCACCTCGCTCTGGATGATCACCTCGTCCGGGCCCCGCTGCGGGGCGGTCGCAGTGGCCAGCAGGGCGATGAGCAGGAAGATCACGGCGTGAGTGGCCGCCGACACCACCCACCAGGGCAGGGCGCCGATCCGCCGGGCGAACCGGTCCATGGCCCCCGCCTCGTACTCCGGCGGCAGCCCGTCCTCCGGCTGCAGGGTCTCCTCGGGTATGGAGCCCTTGACTTCCTCGATCGCCGAACGCAGGTCAGTGGAGGTGGCCATGGGCGTCTCCTTAGCTTTCTCCCGGCAGCCCCCGGGGCGCCGCGGAACCAGCCATATGAACGCAAACGGAACGCCATGGTTCACCGGAAAACCGCGGCCGAACGCACTGGCAAGGCCCGGAACGGCGCCGCTTGCGCCGCTCAGCTCAGGTCGGCCCAGCCCCCCGGTCCGCCAGTTCGGCGAAGAGCTGGGCGTGCCTGGTCGGGGCCGAAGCGTGCGAAGCGGCGCCACCTCCTCCGCGCCACGTCATCCTGACGTCCTCCTCGCCGGGACTGTCGCCCCATGCCCGCCGGGCTATAATCGCTCCGGCGGGCGGAGGAGGGAGCTGGCATGAGTTTCAGGCATCTGCAGAAGAAGGGTCTCAGCGACTACCTGGTCGACGGCAGTCTCACGGACGATTGCATGTCCATCCACATCTCGGAGGCCCCGGCGGGCAAGAGCTCGCACGAGCCCCACGTCCACGCCGGCGTGGAGGCCTACTACGTGTTCCAGGGCGAGCTGACCATCTCCCTGGGCGCGGAGACGCTCCGGCTCGTCGCGAACCAGGCGGCATCCATCGACTCCGGCCAGCCGCACAAGGTCACCAACACCGGCAGCGCGGCCAACCGGTACATGGTCATCATCGCCAGGGCGCCGGCCAAGCCTGGGTCCGCCGCAAGCGGCGTCTAGCCCTTCAGCTCAGCAGCACCCCCCGGTCCAGACGCCCGGCGAAGAGCGCCTCGTGGCGCGCCGGGACGTCGAGTATCCGGCCGCGGCCGACGGTGAACTCGAGGAGCTTCTCCGGGTCGTTGAGGTCCGGCTGGGAGGAGTTGACGTGGCGCATGAGCGGCCCGGAGGTCATGCGCTCCAGGCAGTGGTCGGCCTTGCCGCAGTAGTGCATGCCCCCTCCGCCGAACTCGGCCAGGATCCGCTCGTCGCAGGGCCGGACGAACTCATCGTAGACCTCCGGCGACAGGTTGACGAGCGAATCCCCGCGCAGCATGATCTGCCCGGGGATCAGCCGCCCCCAGTGCGCCGAGTCGCGCGCGCTCCGCGGCGGCACGAGCGCGAACCAGCGCTTCATGAAACGGATGTAAGTCCGCGTAATGAGTTCCAGCACCGCGCGGACCTCCTCTGGCCGGTCGTAGAAGCCAAGCAGCAGGTGCTCGCCCAGGAGCAGCTCGGCGATGTCCACCGGGCCCTGGAGGTCCGGGTGGTAGATCCAGACGACCTCGGCCAGCTTCGGATAGGGAGCCAACGCCGCCTTGAAGAACTCGGCGGTCGCGAAGACGCGCTTGCCCCAGCCCGAGTCCAGGTCCGGCTCGCCGGCAGAGAGCAACGCCCCGATCGGGTCGGCACCGGCCAGCGCCCGCGTCGTCGGCAGGGTGTCGAGCTCCTCCGGCATCCAGAAGAGCTCGGCGCCGAAGAGCGACGAGAGGATCCCTGTGCCATAGTTGCAGCGGATGTTCGGCACGCGCTGGTTCCGGGCGTGGAGAACGCCGGCTTCGTCGCCGAGCTGATGGAGCAGCATCAACCGCTCGTCGCGAAGCGCGTCGTTGAGCCGGATCTTCGGCCAGGCCGCCGCCGGCCGGCCGCCGAGCGGGCTCGCGGCGGAACGGAAACCGCCCGGGCAGCGCTCCAGCGCCAGGAAGCGCCGCCAGCGCGCGAGCTTCTCGCGCTCCCAGTCGAGGTCGCAGGCGGCCTCCAGGGTCTCGAGCAGGCGCCGCACCTCCGCCTCGTTCGCGGCGCGAAGAGTTGCGGTCCCGGCTTGGACGGTAGCTGCGGTGGCTGCGGCCGGCATGCTTGGCTCCTTCCTGTGGTTCCGACTGGAGAGTACGACCATCTATGCCCACAGTATACCCCGGAGTGTCTATCGCAGGCTATTGACGAAACGGCCATCGTTATGGATAATATGGTCATGACTCCAGGCGTAGGTGGACTTGACTCACGCCAAACCACCAAGCTCGCCAAGAACAACACGCGATGGGGCTTGGCCGAGGATGCACACACCTGTGCTCATCTCTGGCCAGGTAACCGTAGCCGTTCTTGGCGGCCTAGCGGCTTGGCGTGAGAGAGCCACACTGAGGGTCCAACATGCCGAACTCCTACTTCGACGGCCTGTCCTTCCGGTACCACATGGAGACGCCGGTCTGCACCGCCTGGTGCAAGAAGCGCTTCGAATACTTCGTCCTGGACTACTCCCACGGCGGCCGCGTATCCTTCTCCATGGACGACTCCCGGCCGGCCCTCTTTGAGGGGCCGATGGCCTGGTGGACGTGGCCGGGGCCGCACTTCTCCTTCGGAGCCCGCCCGGGCGAAAGCTGGCACCACCACTTCGTGTCCTTCGAGGGCCCGCGGGCCGAGCAGATGCTCCGGACCGGCCTGATCCCGGCGCGCGCCCAGCCCTGGGTCCGCCCGGCGCGGCCAGAGGAGTTCCGATCGAGGATGCTCGAGCTCTTCGCCTGCCTGGAGGCCCCCCGCCGGGAATCAGACCGGGCCGCCCACCTCCTGGAGGGCCTGCTGCTGGAACTGCACCGCCCGGCAGCGGCAGAGGGCGAGGCCGCCGGCTCGGCCGCCGAGGAGCTGGCCGCAGCCATGCGCCGCTCGCCAGGTGACGCTCCCGATCCCGTACGCTGGGCCGAGAGGGCCGGGCTCTCGATGGTGCACTTCCGGCGCAGCTTCCGCCAGCGGTTCGGAATGCCCCCGGGTCAGTTCCTGCAGGCCCTGCGCCTGGAGCGCGCCGCCGAGGCGCTCCGCTCCGGAGGCGAGCCGGTCAAGCGGATCGCCGACTCGGTGGGCATCCCTGACGTGCTCTATTTCACCCGGCTCTTCAGCCGGAGATTCAGGATGGGGCCGGCGGCATATCGACAACATCACCGAGAGCTGCTATAACACCATTGCAACAGCATGAATATCCATTTTCCAAGGTTTTTCATTTGCGCATGATTTTCATGGAAATTCCAAGCTGGAAGATATCCAAGCGGTGTATACTGAACACCGGAGGAACAGATGACACAGCACAGTAACAGCAATGGCGCACTCAACACTGGCCGCGACTCGTCTGATCTGCTCTCGACGCTGCGCGCCCAGATCGTCTCCGGGAAGCTGGCCGCCGGAAGCTTCCTGCCGACGGTCCGGAACCTGAGCGGCAAGCAGGGCGTGGCCCACGGAACCGCCTGGCGCGCACTCAAGGCGCTGGAGTCCGAGGGTCTGGTCGAGGCCCGGCCGCGGCGCGGCTACCGGGTGCTGCCGGCCGACGCCCGCCGGGCCGACGGCGGCACGCTCGCCTACGTCATGGACCAGCGCAACGTCTCGGCCGGCAGCTGGGAACTGCTCTACCGCCGGCTGCTCGCGGAGATGGAGCGCTCGGCGGCGGGGCAGGGCGCCCGGGTGCTCAAGCTGATCATGAACCCCGGAGAAGAGGGGCTGATCGCGGGGCAACTGGCCACCGCCGGCCTGTCCGGCCTGGTGCTCGACGGCCTGAGCACCCCGCTGCTGGCCTGGGCCGCGGGGTCCGGCGTGCCTACCGTGGTGGTCGACGACTGGGCCCCGGACCTCGCCTGCGACTCGGTGGTCCAGGACGGTTTCGCCGGAGGGGAACTGGCTGCCCGCCACCTCCTGGATCAGGGCTGCCGGCGGATCGCCTGGCTCGGCCACGTCGACAACCCGCACGGCCGCTGCCGCTACGGCGGCGCCAGCGCCGCGCTGGCCGCCGCGGGAAGACGTTTCTCGCACGAGGAAAACTGCCCGATCTCCGAGGAGGCCTTCGCCCCGGCCGCCGCGCGGCTCCTCGCCGGTCCGGAGCCGGCCGACGGGGTGATCGCCTTCTGGCGCCAGGCGTACGGCCCCCTGGTCCGCGCCGCCCGCGCGGCCGGCCTGGAACTCGGCCGCGGCCTCCAGGCGGTCTGCTGGTGCCCGGAGGAGATGCTGGACGACAGCTACGCCGCCAGGTTCGAGGGCGCTCCAGTGCCGCCGACCGTGACCTGGCGCATCCGGGAGATGGCCGACCTGGCCCTGGCACTCCTGGCCGAGCGCCGGCGCAACCGCGCCCTGCCGCCGGCGAGCACACGCCTTTCCGTACGTCTCGCGATCTCAGGAGGAGCTTAGAAATGACCCCGCTGCGCACCATGATGTTCGGCCTCGGACTGCTGGCCGCGTCCATCCTGCCCGTTCAGGCTGGTGAACCGGCCGCGGACCTGGCCACCCAGGCGGTCAAGGCCTCCGGCCACGAGCAGGGCCTGGCCCTGGTCCTCGGCGAGACCGACGGCGCCCTGACCGCGGCACTGGCCAAGGGCAGCCGCCTCTACGTGCAGGGTTGCACCTGGGAGGCCGGCTCCGTTGCCGCCGCCCGGGGGGCCCTGATCGCCGCGGGCGTTGCCGACCGCGCCTCGATCGTCTGGGTCGAGGGCGATGGCCTGCCCTACGCTGACAACCTGGTCAACCTGATCGTCGCCGGCCCCGGTGCCGGCCGCGGGGTCACCGCCGCCGAGATCCTCCGGGTCCTCGCGCCCGGCGGCCTGGCCATGGTCCGCGCCGACCTGGAGGCCGGCGCCAAGGCCGCCGGGGCCAGAGACGTCAAGGCCGCGGCCGTTCCCGGCTGGGTCCAGTTCGGCAAGAACGTCGACCCGGCCTTCGACGTCTGGACCCACAATAACGGCGGGGCGGACCAGAGCTTCGTCAACAGCGACAAGGCCGCCGGCCCCTGGACCGAACTGCGCTGGATCGGCGAGCCGCGCTGGGGCGCCCTGCGCATGATCTATCACGGCCGGGTGTCCTCCGGCGGGCGGATGTACTACGACGAGTACCGCACGGCGCCGGGCGGCGGGACCGACGTCTGGCTGGTGGGCCGCGACGCCTGGAACGGCACCGAGCTCTGGCGGCTGGTCATCGGCCCGCCGCCTAAGTACGGCAGCGTGGGCAACACCATAACCTGCGACGAGACCCGGGTCTTCTGCGTGGAGAACAACGCGGTCCTCACCGCCCGCGACGGGAAAACCGGCAAGAAGCTCCTGGAGTACTCCCCGGGCTTCGTCCCGACGGTGGCGGCGACCGCCGGCCCGGCATTGCTGGTCTGCAACCTGGGTATCAGCCCGCCGGTGGCCAACAAGGTGGCGGCGCTCGACAAGGACTCCGGCAAGGTCCTCTGGTCGCGCCCCGGGGTCTGCCAGCCGGCGGCCGAGAACGGCACGGCCTTCGTCCTGGGTGCCTCCGAACTCGAGGGCGTGGACCTGGCCAGCGGGGCCTCGCGCTGGAAGGTCAAGACCGAGGTCGCCCCGGGCAGCGCCCGGCTCTTCTGCAAGGGTGGCGTGGTCTACGCGACCTACTCCCAGCCCTGGAAGCCGGTCGGGCTGCTCGTGGCCCACGACGCCAAGACCGGCGCGCTGCTCTGGAAGCAGGAGTCGCCCCGGATCAGCTACGGCATCTACCCCTACGCCGAGGAACTCTGGATGATGCAGGGCGAGGAGAAATCCACCCGGAGCCTCCAGGTCCTCGACCCACGCACCGGCACCAAGAAGCGCGACCTGGCCATCAAGACGGCGGTCAACAGCCACTGCTTCCCCGGCAAGGGCGCCGGCGACTATCTGATCTTCAGCAACGCCTGGACACTGAATCTCAAAACGGGTGATGCCAGCAACCAGAACACGGTCCGCTCGCCCTGCGACATCGGCCAGATGCCCGCCAACGGGCTGACGTACTTCCTGCCGCAGCACTGCTCCTGCGGTGTGACCCTGCGCGGCCTGGTGGCCATGTCCCGGGCCGGGGCCCGGAAGTTCCCGGCCGAGGGAGGGGACGGAGCGCCGCAGCTCTTCACCTCCGGCGCGGCCCCGGCCGCGGCCGCTGAGGGCCCCGAGGACTGGCCCTTCTACCGCAAGGACGCGGCCCGCTCCAACTTGGCGACGACCAAGCTCCCGACCGAGCTCAAGCCGCTCTGGACCGAGAAGGTCGGGGCGTCGCGGCTGACCCAGGCGGTCGCCGCCTACGGCGTGCTCTGCGTTGCCGAGCCGAAGACCCACCGGGTCTTCGGCCGCGACGCGGCCAGCGGCAAGGAGCTCTGGAGCTTCGCCGCCGACGGACGCACCGATTGGGCGCCGGCGCTGACCAGGGGGCTCTGCATCTTCAGCACCGGGGCGGGCTCGGTCTACGCGCTCGACGCCCGGACCGGCAAGGAGGTCTGGCGCCTGCGTGCCGCCCCGGCCCAGAAGTTCATCGGCGAGGAGGGCCAGTTCGCCTCGCCCTGGCCGGTGGTCGGCGGCGTCCTGCCCCAGAACGGCGAGATCTTCTTCTCCTGCGGCCGTTCGGCCGGCTCCGACGGCGGCATGTGGCTCCTTGCGGCCGACGCGGCCACCGGCAAGGTCCGCTGGCGCGCCAAGGCCGGTTCGAGCGGCGACCTGGTCCTGAGCAACGGCAAGGAACTGATGATGACCAGGGTCTACTACAACATGGCCAACGGCGCCCGGGTCGGCGGCGGCAAGGAACCCCCGGGGCTGCTCCGCACGACGCCCTACCTGACCTACCTCTCGGTGATGGACTACATGGCCACGGTGGAGCCGCTCCTGTCCCACCAGAAGCACGAGGAGCTGACCGACGGGCGGATCACCGGCGAGGCCCTGGCCTTCAGCGAGAAGCTCGGCGTGGCCGCCTGGCGCTACCGCTTCGGCGTGCCCAAGGAGATGATGAAGAAGGAGAAGGCCGACCAGCGCTTCATCTACGCGCGAGCCGACGGCAAGAACCTCTGGCTGCTCGACGAGGGCATCAAGCAGCAGATGGTCGGCGCCGTCCTGGCCGGCGAGACCGCCTACCTGGCCGGCGTGCCGGCTTCGCTCGATCCCAAGGAGAAGGGCGAGCTCTGGGTGCTCTCCGGCACCGACGGCAAGAAACTGCAGACGCTGACTCTGGACGTCAAGCCGGTCTACGACGGCCTGTCCGCCGCCGGCGGGAAGCTGTATCTCGCCGCCGAGGACGGCACCCTGACCTGCTTCGGGGCCAAGTGAGGCCCGGTTCTCCCCGGAGAATGCCCATGACCGCCGGAACCCGCGCCACCCTCGCCGCCCTGACCTTCGCGGTTCTGTCCGCCGGCCTGGCGCCCCGCCCGGCCATGGCCGGACAGGCCCCAGCCGGCGAGCCCTTCGACTCCGCTCAGGGCAAGCTGGCCGCCCAGGCCGTCAAGGCCTCCGGCTTCGAGCAGGGCATGTGCCTGGTGGTCGGCGAGACCGACGGCGCGCTCACCGCGGCGCTCGCCAAGGCCAGCCGGATGTACGTGCAGGGCTGCACCTGGGACGCCGGGGTCGTCCAGAAGGCCCGGCAGGCCCTGGTGACCGCGGGGGTCGCCGAACGCGCCTCGATCGTCTGGATCGAGGGCGAGGGGCTGCCCTACGTCGACAGCCTGGTCAACGTGGTGGTGGCCGGTCCCGGCGCCGGCAGAGGGCTGACCGCCGCGGAGATCCTGAGGGCCCTCGCGCCCGGCGGGCTGGCGCTGGTCGGCGCGGAGTTCGAGGCCGGCGCCAAGGCCGCCGGCGCCAAGGACGTCAAGGCCGCCGAGCGCCAGGGCTGGATCCAGTTCGGCAAGGCCGTCGATCCCGCTTTCGACGGCTGGACCCACAACCTCGGCGGAGCGGACCTGACTTCCGTCAACAACGACCGGGCCGCCGGCCCCTGGGCGGAAATCCGCTGGCTCGGCGATCCGCGCTGGGGCTCGCTCTACATGACCTACTCCGGCCGGGTCACCGCCGGGGGCAGGTTCTACTACGCCGAGAACCGCACCGGCAGCAGCTGGTGGGTGGCCCGCGACGCCTGGAACGGCTTCGAGCTCTGGCGCGTCCCGCTCGTCGGCTCGGCGGCCGTGCCGCCGAAGGGCCCCGGCGGGACCCTGGCCTGCGACGACCGCCAGGTCTACGCGGTGGACAGCAAGGTGCTCATAGCCCGGGACGGCCGCACCGGGGCAAAGGTCAAGGACTACGCGCCGGGCTTCGTGCCGGCGGCTGTATCCTCGGCCGGCGCCTTCCTGCTGGTCAGCAACATCCAGACCAATGTCCGGACCGCGGGCCAGGCGGCCGCCCTGGACAAGGAGTCCGGCAAGGTGCTCTGGACCCGCCCGACTGGCGCGCATCCTCCGGCCGAGGGCGGCGTGGCCTTCGTGGCGACGGCGTCGGAGCTGGAGGCCGTCGACATCGCCACCGGCGCCAGCCTCTGGAAGGCCGCCGTGCCCAAGGCCGTCGGCAGCCTCTGGGCCTTCTGCAAGGACGGCGTCGTCTACGTGCAGCACAAGCCTGAGCAGATCGCGGCCTTCGACGCCAGGAAGGGCGCGCTGCTCTGGAAGCGGGAGAAGCCCGCCTGCCACTACGGCGCCTTCCCTTACCCGGGCGAACTCTGGCTGGTCGACCTGGCCAAGAAGGGCCAGAACAACGTGCTGGTCCTGGACCCGCGCACCGGCGAGAAGAAGCGCGAACTGCCGGCCAGCCTCGGCGCCTGCTTCCCCCTGACGGGCTGCGCCAACTACCTGCTCTACCTCCACTCCTACTATCTTGATCTCAAGTCCGGGGCGGAGGTCAAGCAGGGGACGCTCCGCTCGCCCTGCTGCCTGGGGCACGTGCCGGCCAACGGGCTCACCTACTTCCTGCCGCACCACTGCGACTGCAGCACCTCGCTACGCGGCTTCGCCGCCATGGCTCCGGCCGGAAGCCGGAAGTGGTTCTCCGACGCCGGCAAGGACGGCAGCTCTCCCCTGTTCGCTGCGGGGCCGGCCCCCGCAGCCGGCGCAGAGAAGCCGGACGACTGGCCGATGTACCGGAGGGATCCGCGCCGCTCCAACGCCGCGACGACCAGGTTGCCCGACCAGCTCAGGCCGCTCTGGAGCGAGAAGCTAGGCGGCTCGCGGCTGACCCAGGCGGTAGCCGCCTACGGAGTGGTCTGCACCGCCGAGCCCCGGACCCACCGGGTCTTCGCCCGGGACGCGGACACCGGCCAGGAACGCTGGTCGTTCGCCGCCGACGGGCGCGTCGAGTATTCGCCGATCCTGCACAAGGGCCTGTGCCTCTTCAGCACGGGGGCAGGCTCGGTCTACGCCCTCGACGCGGCCACCGGCCGGGAGGTCTGGCGGCTGCGCGCGGCCCCCGCCGAGAAGTACATCGCCGAGGAGGGCCAGTTCGCCTCGGCCTGGCCGGTGATCGGCGGGCTTCTGCCCATGAACGGGGAGGTCTTCTTCACCTGCGGGCGCTCGGTCAACGTGGACGGCGGCATCTGGCTTTTCGCTGTCGACGCGGCCACCGGCAAGGTCCTCTGGCGCGTCAAAGGCGGGTCGACCAGCGGCGACTTCTTCCTCAGCGACGGCAAGGATCTGGTCTTCAACGGCAACCGCTACGCGCTCGCCAGCGGCAAGCAACTGGGCGCCAACACCGCCAAGGGCCTGCTCAAGACCAACACCTACCTGCGGCAGGTGGCCATCGCCGACTACATGGCCTGCGTCGAGCCCGCCCTGGCCCACCAGAAGCACATCGAGCTGACCGATGGCTCGGTCCACGGCGAGAACCTGGCCTTCAACGAGAACCTCGGCGTGGCCGCCTGGAACTACCGCACCGGCTTCCACGTGCCCGCCGGGATGATGAAGAAAGACAAGACCGACAAGCCCTTCATCTACGCGGCGAGCGACGGCAAGAACCGCTGGCTGCTCGACGAGGACATCACACAACAGATGGTCGGCGTGGTCCTGGCTGGCGAGACCGCCTACCTGGCCGGAGTGCCCTTCTCACAGGACCCCAAGGACAAGGGCGAGCTCTGGGTGCTCTCCGGCACCGACGGCAAGAAACTGCAGACGCTGACGCTGGACGTCAAGCCGGTCTACGACGGCCTGTCCGCCGCCGGCGGGAAGCTGTATCTCGCCGCCGAGGATGGCACCCTGACCTGCTTCGGGGCCAAGTGACGGAGACGAGGAGAACCCATGCGCAATGAAATCCGCGCGGCACTGACCACCCTGATCCTGGCTGCCCTCTGCCTCGGCTCTGCCGGCGCCGCCACGGCCGGAGAGTCTGCCGCGGACCTGGCGGCTGCGGCCGTCAAGGCCTCCGGCCACGAGCAGGGCCTCTGCCTGGTCCTCGGTGAGACCGACGGGGCGCTGACCGCGGCACTGGCCAAGGCCAGCCGGCTGTACGTCCAGGGCTGCACCTGGGAGGCGGGCTCCGTCGCCGCGGCCCGGGGCGCCCTGGTCGCCGCCGGGGCGGCCAACAACGCGTCGCTCGTGGCGATCGAGGGCGAGGGGCTGCCCTACGCCGACAACCTCGTGAACGTGATCGTGGCCGGCCCCGGTGCCGGCCGCGGGGTCACCGCCGCCGAGATCCTCCGGGTCCTCGCGCCCGGAGGTCTGGCGCTGGTCCGCGCGGACCTGGAGGCCGGCGCCAAGGCGGCGGGGGCCAGGGACGTCAAGGCCTCCGCGCTCCCCGGCTGGGTCCAGTTCGGCAAGGCCGTCGACCCGGCCTTCGACGTGTGGACCCAGAACTCCGGCGGGGCGGATCAGAGCTCCGTCAACAACGACAAGGCCGCCGGCCCGTGGGCCGAGCTGCGCTGGGTTGGCGACCCGCGCTGGGGCGCGCTGTACTGCGTCTACCGCGGCCGGGTGACCGCCGGCGGCCGGATCTACTACAAGGAGAACCGCGCCGCAGCCGGGGGCGGCGTCGTTGTGTGGCTGGTGGCCCGCGACGCCTGGAACGGCACCGAGCTCTGGCGCATCCCGACCGGACCGCCGCCGAAGTACGGCAGTGTGGACAACACCCTGACCTGCGACGAGACCAGGGTCTACAGCGTGGAGGACAACAAGGCCCTGACCGCCCGCGACGGGAAGACCGGCAAGAAGCTCCTCGAGTACGCGCCGGGTTTCATGCCCACGGTGGCCACTTCGACCGGATCGGTCCTGCTGACCTGCGACCTGGGCGTCTCGCCGGCGGTGGCCCGCAAGGTCGCAGCCCTGGACAAGGACTCCGGCAAGATCCTGTGGAGCCGGCCGGGCATCGCCCACCCGGCGGCGGAGGGCGACGCCGCCTTCGTGCTCGGTGCGGGGGAGCTGGAGGCCGTGACCATCGCCACCGGGGCCAGCCAGTGGAAGGCCCCCGTGCCCAAGGTCAACGGCAGCCCCCGGGTCTTCTGCAAGGCCGGGGTGGTCTACGTCCAGCACAAGCCAACCTGGACGCCGCCCTCCTACCTGGGGGCCTTCGACGCCAGGAAGGGCGAGCAACTCTGGAAGAGGGACAACCCCAGCGGCGGCTTCGGCACGCTGGCCACCCCCGAAGGGGTCTGGCTGCTGGAGCACGGGAAGAACGCGGCGGTCCTGGACCCGCGCACCGGCGCAGAGACCCACAGCTACCCGGTCAAGGGCCTGGGCAAGTGTTTCCCGCCGACCGGCTGCGCCAACTTCCTGCTCTACTGCAGCTCCAGCTACCTCGACCTCAAGTCCGGGGCGGAGACCAACCAGACCACCGTCCGCTCGCCCTGCGCCCTGGGGCACGTGCCGGCCAACGGGCTGACCTACTTCCTGCCGCACCACTGCAGCTGCCACGTCACCCTGAGGGGCTTCCTGGCCATGGCCGCGCGCTCGAAGAGCAAGGCCTGGCTGCCGGAGGGCAAGGACGGCGCGCCGCAGCTCTTCACCAGCGGCCCCGCTCCGGCGGCGGCCGCCGAGGGCCCCGAGGACTGGCCGATGTTCCGGAAGGATCCGGCCCGCTCCAACTTCACGACTACCAAGCTGCCGACCGAACTCAAGCCGCTCTGGAGCGAGAAGGCCGGGGCCTCGCGCCTGACCCAGGCGGTCGTCGCCTACGGCCTGGTCTGCGCGGCCGAACCGCAGACCCACCGCGTCTTCGCCCGCGACGCGACCAGCGGCAAGGAGCTCTGGAGCTTCGTCGCCGATGGGCGCACCGAGTGGGCGCCGGCGCTGACCAAGGGCCTCTGCATTTTCAGCACCGGGGCGGGCTCGGTCTACGCGCTCGACGCCCGGACCGGCAAGGAGGTCTGGCGCCTGCGCGCCGCTCCGGTCGAGAAGTACATCGCCGAGGAAGGCCAGTTCGCCTCGGCCTGGCCGGTCGTCGGCGGCGTCATGCCCCAGAACGGCGAAATCTTCTTCTCCTGCGGGCGCTCGGCCGGCGTCGACGGCGGCATGTGGGTATTCGCGGCCGACGCGGCCACCGGCAAGGTCCGCTGGCGCACCAAGGGCGGCACCAGCGGCGACCTGTTCCTGAGCGACGGCAAGGAGCTGATGCTGACCAGGGTCCGCTACAGCATCGCCAACGGCGGCCGGGTCGGCGGCGGCAAGGAGCCCCCGGGACTGCTGCGCGCCACGCCCTATCTGACCTACGTCTCGGTGATGGACCTCATGGCCACCGTGGAGCCGCTGCTGGCCAGCAACAAGCACGAGGAGCTGACCGACGGCCGGATCACCGGCGAGGCCCTGGCCTTCAGCGACAAGCTCGGGGTGGCCGCCTGGCGCTATCGTTTCGGCGTGCCCAAGGAGATGATGAAGAAGGGGAAGGAGAACCACCGCTTCATCTACGCGGTCTCCGAAGGCAAGAACCGCTGGCTGCTCGACGAGGACATCAGGCAGCAGATGCTCGGCGTGGTCCTGGCCGGCGAGACCGCCTACCTGGCCGGCGTGCCCGCGTCGCTCGACCCCAAGGACAAGGGAGAGCTCTGGGTGCTCTCCGGCACCGACGGCAAGAAACTGCAGACACTCACGCTCGACTCGAAGCCGGTCTACGACGGCCTGTCCGCCGCCGGCGGGAGGCTCTACCTCGCCGCCGAGGACGGGACGCTGACCTGCTTCGGGGCGAAGTGACAGACCAGGAAAGGACGGACCGATGAAAGCAGCGATCCAGTGGGCAACTCTGTGCCTGATTCCAGCTCTGGCGACCGCCGGAGTCTCCGCCACGGCGGTCCGGGCCCCGGCCGGCGAGCAGACCGCCCCGGCCGGAGGGATCATCCTGGACGAGGGCAGCTGGTGGCGCTGCGCCCTGGCCTACAGGACCCCGGTCAAGCGCGTCGGCGACAAGCTGGAGGACTGCAAGCGCGAGTGGTTCGCGACGTCCTCCCCGCCGGTGCCATCCGGCTGGGAGGCGGCGGACTTCGACGACTCGTCCTGGGCGCGCTGGCGCCTGCCGCGCAAGCGCCCGGCGGAGCTCGACTGCGGCTTCTGGCAGTTCAGCGCCATGCCGCCCACCGTGAGCTGCCAGGTCCTGCGCGGGAAGTTCCGGGTCGATGACCTCGCGGCGGCCAGGGACCTGAAGCTGTCGCTGGCCTACCGCGGCGGCGTGGTCGTCTACCTCAACGGCAAGGAGATCGCCCGTGGTCACCTGCCCGCGGGCGCGCTGGCCCCCGACGCCCTGGCCGAGGACTATCCGCTGGAGGCCTTCGAGAAGCCCGAGGGAGGGCCCATCCGCACCAGCTTCAGCGAGCCCGAGAAGAACGCCGACCGCCTGGCCAAACGCATCCGCCGGCTGGACGAGGTGGGCGTGCCGGCCGCCGCGCTGCGCAAGGGTGTCAACGTCCTGGCGGTGGAGAGCGTCCGCGCGCCCTACGCCGGCACCGGCCTGGAGAAGGAGGACCACGTCAACTCGGGCTTCGGGGTCTGGAGCACGTGCGGCCTGGTCAGCCTCAGGCTCACCGCCGCGGCCGGGGCGACGCCCAACTTGGAGCGTCCCTCCGGCTTCCAGGTCTGGACCCTCGACCGCAATGACCGGGTGACCGGCAACCTCCCCAACCAGGACGCGGTCGCCGGCACGGAGTACGGCGACCCGGTCGAGGGCGTCCTGCCCATCACGCTGGTCGGCGCCCGCAACGGCTTCTTCTCCGGGCAGGTGGTGGCCAGCTCCACCGAGCCTATCAAGGGGCTCAAGGCCGAGGCCGGCGACCTCAAGGGGCCGGGGACCATCCCGGCATCCGCCGTGAGAGTCCGCTACGCGGTCATGGACGCGGTGACGGGAGGCTACCGGAGACAGTTGTCCATGGCCGACGGCCTCGTCGACCAGCCCCCCGCCGAGGTGCCCGTCGACAAGACCTCCAAGGCCGCGGCTCAGCAGATCCTGGTCACGGTGCGCGTCCCCAAGGACGCGGCGCCGGGGGCCTACGCCGGGATTCTGACCGTGTCGGCGACGGGAGTCCCGCCGGTCGCGGTGCCGGTGAAGCTGAGCGTGGCGGCCTGGACCGTCCCCGACCCGGCGAACTTCCGCACCTTCGTCTTCGCCTATCAGTCGCCGACCGCGGTGGCGCTTCAGTACAAGGTGCCGGAGTGGTCGGAGGAGCACTGGAAGTTCGAGGAGAAGAGCTTCGAGCTGCTCGGCCAGCTCGGCAACAAGGCCATCCACATCGCGGTGGTCGAGAAGACCCAGCTGGGCAACGACGAGGGCATGGTCTACTGGGTGCGCAAGGAGGATGGCACCTACGAGTACGACTTCACCGTCTTCGACCGCTACCTGAAGCTGGCCAAGAAGCACTGCGGACCGCTGGACTACGTGGTCTGCCACGTCTGGCACGCGGGCGGCTGGGCGGACCGCGGCGTCAAGCAGGAGAACAAGGTCACGGTCATCGACAAGAAGACCGGCGCTCGCGAGCACATGCAGGTGCCGGAGTTCTCCACCGAGGAGGCCAAGAAGTTCTGGAAGCCGGCCCTGGCGGCGATCCAGGAACGCCTAGCCAAGGAGGGCATGGCCAAGGCCATGGTCCTCGGGACGCTCAGCGACAGCACCGCGCCCAAGTCGGTCTTCCAGATGTTCGCCGAGATCGCCCCCGGCGTGCCCTGGCACCGCGGCTGCCACACCATGAACCCCCAGGACCAGCCCTACGAGGTCATGACCGGGGCCGGCGCGAAGGTCAGCCTGCACGAACACTGCTACGGCATGAGCCTGGCCGACCCGCGCAAACCGCTGCCGGCCGTCCACGCCCTGCGCGGCAACCCCGGCACGGCCTACTTCCGCGGCGACTTCGATTACCATTCGCCGGAGTGCTTCCGACTGTCAGCCGAGCGCGCGCTCTTCACCCGCAAGCAGGGCATCGGGCGCTTCGGCCTGGACTTCTGGAACGTTCTCGATGCGGGCAAGGGCCGGCTCGGCAAGCGGGACATCTACAACCGCTGGCCGCAGTCCAGCTGCGACCAGCGTCAGCCGACCACCTACCGGGTGGCCAGCCCCGGCCCTGACGGCGCCGTCCCCACGCTGCGCTTCGAGGCCATCCGCGAGGGGCTGGCCGAGGCCGAGGCCCTGATCGTCGTCTCCGAGGCGGCCGACAAGGGCTCCGAGCGCATCGGCAAGGAACTGACCGAGAAGATCCGCGCACTGATGCTCGACCGCCTCAACGCCTGCCGCAACTGGAACGAGTTCAGCCTGTCCCTGAAGATGCACACCGGGTGGCAGGACCTCAACCGCCGGCTCTTCTCCGCGGCCGCCGAGGTCGCCGAGAAGACCGGACAGAAATAGGGGAGGAAGTGCCTGGATGGTGCGCATCAGGATCGAAGTCTGCGCCTTCTCGCTGGACGCCTGCCTGGCCGCCGGGGCCGGCGGGGCCGACCGCATCGAGCTCTGCAGCGATCCGGTCCAGGGCGGGACCACGCCCAGCCACGGGCTGACCCGCGCGGCCCGGGAGCGCGTCGGGCTCGACATCTTCCCGATCATCCGGCCGCGGGCCGGCAACTACTGCTACTCGGACGACGAGTTCGCGGTGCTGCTGGCCGAGGTGGCCCACTTCCGGGAACTCGGCTGCAACGGCGTCTCCGTGGGCGTGCAGCGCCTCGACGGGACCATCGACGTGGAGCGGATGCGCCGGATCCGGGACGCGGCCGGGCCGCTGGGCTGCACCTGCAACCGGGCCTTCGACCTCACGCCCGATCCGCGCGAGGCCCTCGAGGATCTGATCCGCGCCGGCTTCGACCGGGTGCTGACCTCCGGGCAGGCCAGCTACGCACCCGAGGCCGCGGAACTCCTCGGCGAGCTGGTCCGGCAGGCCGGGGACCGGATCATCGTCATGCCCGGCTCGGGGGTCCGGCCCGAGAACCTGCCCATGCTCATCGCCAGAACCGGCGCGCGGGAGTACCACACCGCCGCCCGGCGCTACGTGCCCAACGCCATGACCTTCCAGAACCCGCGGCTCCTGGACCTCGGCCAGGAGCTGCACGCCGACCAGGGCATCATCCGGGAAATGCGCCGGATCTGCGACCGGGCGTCAGGGGGGTAACGAACGGCCGGGGGCCGGCGCTCGGCAGCGCCTTCCGGCGGCTACTGCGCCGCGCCCGGAGCTGAGGCGGGCTTCTTCCGGCCGGCCTGCCACTTCCGGTATTCCTCGGACTTGACGAAGTCGGCGTAGTCCGGCACCTGGGCGAGGTCGTTGAGCTCCACGCCCATGTCGTTCTCCAGGTAGGACAATGACTTGGCGACGGCCGCGTAGTCCTTCTGGGCCAGGCAGACCGCGATCATGGTGAAGTGCGCCTGGATCATCTTGGGCTCGGCGTCGAGCGCCTTCTGGACGCACTCCCGGGCCTTGTCCAACTGCTTCTGGGCGAGCTGAACCGCGCCGCGGAAGACGTGCAGGTAGGAATCCCCGCCGACCAGCTTGTCCACGCGGTCGACGGCCGCGATGGTCTCGGCGTACTTCTTGCGCAGGAAGAGCGCGTCCATGCTCATGATGTCCAGGCAGGGATCGCCGGGCAGGGCGACGCGCATGGCCTCCAAAGCCGCCAGGTGTTCCTCCTCGCCGACGTTGGCGGCGATGCCCACCCGGGTGATGAGGACGTTCTTGTCGGTCTGCAGCGAGGCGGGCAGGGTCTTGAGGGTCGCCAGAGCCTCGGCGTGCTTGCCCGCCCGGTTCTGGGCCTGGACGGCCTGGATCTTCGGCAGGTTCCGGACGAAGTCGCTCTGCTGGCCGGTGAGCTTGGCGATGAGCCCCTTGTTCTGCTCGGCCACGGCCGGGAGCAGGGCGCGGCGCATGGTCTCGCTCATCCGCTCGGCCGACAGGTACACGTAGAAGTCCGGCACGCGCGGGGCGCCGCCGGGCTGAGGGGCGAGGATCAGCTCGTGGTAGTTGAGCCCGCCCTCGGAGTTCTGCAGCAGGCGGAACAGCGCGCGCGGCTGCCCGCCAACCGTGCGCAGGCGCAGGAACTTGTAGCTGCCGCCGGAGCGGATGCTCTGGGCGACCACCAGGGAGCCGAGACTGAAGTCCTTCAGGCCGGCGTTGATCCCGGACATGGTCTGCGGCGACACGTCCAGCCCATCCAGCGCCAGGGCCAGCATGGCGCCGCGGTCGAAGGCCTTGTCGAGGATGGAAGGATCCCCGGCGTTGATGGTCTCCTCGACCTTCCTGGCGAACTCCAGGCAGGCCTTCTCGGCGGCCGGGTCGGGCTTCCCGCCCTGCGCCTCGCCGGCCCGGAGGGCGCCGCCGGCGGCGAGGGACAATGTGAAGGTCATCAGAGCAACGAGTCTTCCGAAGTCGCGCATGGGTTGTCCTCCCGCCCGGCGGCCCGCCACGGCGGGCTGACGCCGGCAGTATCGCCGACGGGGAGGGGTGTCTCAAGGGGAAAAGGGGAGGCGCCGGGAAGGGCAGGGAGTCCTACCGTCCGCTCCCCGTGGACTGCGAATGATTCCGACTTCCGGCGGGTTGCATATCCTGCCGGGGGGCGTTACCATGCCGGCCGGCAAGGAGTCGGACAACCATGACCAACCCGAAGCTTCCGGCCCTCCGCGCCCGGGCCCGTTGGGGAATCCTGCTGATGACCGCGCTGGCCTCTGGCTGCTTCCTGCACACGGGAAAGGCCCCGGAGCTGTCCTTCGGCCCGTACCTGGACAACGCCGGCCGGACCGGCATCACCGTGCGCTGGGCGTCGGAGCTCGACGGCCCCGGCCTGGTGCGCTGGGGACCGGTCCAGGGGAAGTTCTCCGGCGAGGCCCGCGCCGAGTCCTCGGAGATGCGCTACCCGCTGGACCCGGCGGCGCGGCGGCAGAAGACCGACGGACTTCCGCCGGGGCAGACCGGGGCGGCCCGCCTCTACCAGGCCCGCATCGACGGCCTGGCGCCCGGGACCGAATACCGCTACTCGGTGGAGTTCGCCAAGCGCCGGTTCGAGGGCCGCTTCCGGACTTTCCCGGCCAGGCCCGAGCCCTTCGCCTTCGTGGCCTTCAGCGACACCCATCTCAGCGACTCGGTGGCCGCGCGCTTCGCCGACCACCGGCCGGCCTTCCTGATCAACTCCGGCGACCTGGTGGACCGCGAGCACTTCCCGGAGTACGCCCGGTTCTTCTCCCCGGCGGTGAACGCCGCGCTGGGACGCTTCCCGATGTTCACCGCCCGCGGCAACCATGACGAGTCCGGCCGGACGCTCTCCCGGCTCTTCACCTTCCCGGAGGGACGGCTCTATTACTCCTTCGACTACGCCAACGCCCACTTCGTGTGCCTGGACTCCTGCCTGTGGCGCTGGCCCAAGCCCGAGGAGACCGTCAAGGCCATGCTCGAGTGGCTGGAGGCCGATCTGCAGGCCTCCCGGGCCGACTGGAAGATCGTCTTCTTCCACGAGCCGCCCTACGACATGAGCTACCGGCGCAGCGACACCGACTTCGGCCGGCTCAAGGCCATGCCCGTCCTGCGCCGGTGCGGCGTCGACCTGGTCTTCAGCGGGCACGCCCACTCCTACCAGCGCTTCGGACCACTCTTCCGCCCCGGCGAGAACGACGCTCACCCCATCGTGACCATCGTCACTGCCGGGGCCGGGACCAAGTACGTGGCCCTGCCGCCGCGCGCCGACCCCCAGCTGGCCGTGCGCCGGAGCGAGTCCAACTACGTGGTCTGCCGCATCGACGGGCCGACGCTGACCCTGCGGGCCCTGACGCCGGCCGGCGCGGAGCTCGACAGCCTGACCATCGCCAGGAAGGACGGGCGGCCCGACCCGGCCCACGCCGCCCGGGCCGTGCCCGACGAGCCCTTCGGCTCGGTCGCGCGCGCCCTGGCCGACCTGCAGATCTCCAGGCCGGCGGTGGCCGCCGGGGAGGAGTTCACGGTGGAGTTGGAGCTGGCCTCGATCGCCGAGGCCTACGACTTCGAGATCGCCCCGGCGCCGGACTCCTTCTGGATCGCCGGCCTGACCACCCCGGCGCAGGGCACCGTTCCGGCCGGCGGCAGGGTGCCCGTCACCGTGCGGCTGCGTGCCAAGACCGCCATCGCCAGGCCGGAGAAGGGCAACCGCACCGAGCCGGAGTTCTCGCTGGAGTGCCGCTTCCAGGCGGGCGCCAACCGGGGCGTGGTGACTTCGGACGTCATCCGCGTGCCCAAGCCGCCCGAGCCGGCCGCGCCCGCGGCGCCAGCTACGCCGGCCGCGCCATAGCCGCCCCGCCTAGCAGCCCGTTGAACAAGTGCCGGGGATCGCGTTGCGTCCGGACGGCCCGGATGCAAGGCGCGAGGAGGAAGCCGTGTCCGCAGCTACACGGCGACGACGAGCCCCTCGGCCATGCTCGGGGCCCTGAGCCTGTCGAACGGCAACGCCGCAGACGGGCCGTCCGAACGCAACCCGAGGGGACGCTTGATCTTGCGGCCTCATGCGGCGTCACTCCTCCTCGGCGTGTCTCCCGGACACGCCTTCGTCGTCGTTCCTGGCCTGAGGCCACAATCTCAAGCGTCGCGACCCAGGCACTTCTTCAGCGGGCTGCTAGCGCTTCTCCCCAGCCACCAGCCTCTCCCGCAGCTTGACCGAGGCCGGCAGAACCAGCACGATCCGGTCGGCCGAATGACCGCAGACCAGGCCCTGCTCCTGGCAGAGCCAGTCCAGGAACTGCCGGAGGGTCGGCGAGCCCCCCAGGGTGGCGTCCATCGCCCCGGCGGCCGGCCAGGCCGCCGGACTCAGGTCGATGCCCAGGCCCCAGCCGGCCGAGGCCTTCCGGAGTATCACGCCGATCGACTGGTCCGAGCAGTCCATGGCCACAACCCGGCCGGCCGACGCCTCGGCCGACGGGGGCAAGCCCGGCTTCCATGACTTCATCAGCTCGGCCTCCGCCGGCAGGGAGTCAAGCGCCTGAAGCGTGAAGTCCAGGATCTTCCGGCGAGCCGATCCGTCCGGGGGCTGCGGCAGGGCCCGCAGACGGGCGGCCTCGGCCCTGGCGGCCGCGGCGACCTCGGCCGCCCTGGGCAGCAGCTCCCGGAGAGCGCCGACCCGCGCTGAGTGCGTCTTGCCATCGAAGAGCCCGGTGAACGGTTCCTGGACGCTGATGGCCTCCTGCCCCGCCGGGGCCTGAGCCTGGCCGCCGGCCCGGGCCCCGGCCTCGCCGGCGACCGTGCCCATTCCTGCCGCCGGACCGGCGGCGATTGCCAGGATTGCGAAGATTGCGGCGCGCCAGGACATGACCTGCCCTCCTCCGGAAGCCGCCGTGCGGCTCCCGCTCTTCATGACCGGGGGCAGGCCTGCCCGTTCCTTGCGCCCAGATCAACGCAGGCGGACGCGACGGGGTTCACCTAAATGCCGACTGGCTCCCATTTTCCCCTGCACCGGGACGTCAGGGAGATATGATTTCCTTCCACGACTGGTCCGGCCGGCGGACCAGTCAGTGATCGCACCGCCTGGAGGACACGCCATGCCTCGCATCTTCGCCGCCGCCTTGCTGTCCGCCTGCGCCGCCGCGGCCGCCTCAACCGCCCCGGCCCTGGAGGTCAAACTCACCGTCAAGGAGCCGGTCGGCGCCGAGCGCAAGGCCGAGCCGGTCTCGACCGGCGTGTGCTTCAGGCCCGGCGAGGTCAAGGACCTCGGCAAGCTCACCCTGGTGACCGCCGCCGGCCAGGCCGTCCCGGCGCAGTTCTCGCCGCTGGTCAAGCTCGAGGACGGCTCCTACCAGTGGGCCCTGCTCGACTTCCAGGCCTCGGTCCCGGCGGGCGGCTCGGCTGAGTTCACGGTCAAGGATGGGGCCGCCGCAGCACCGGCGTCGCCCGTGACCGTCGCCGAGGCCGGCGGGGTCTACACCGTGAAGAACGGCCCGCTGGAGTTCGTCGTCGACGCCTCCAGGGCGGAGTTCGAACTGCTCGGCTCCCTCAAGGTGGACGGCAAGGAGACCCTCAAGGGCGCGGGCAGGGAGGCCATGACCTGCCGCGACGCGCTCGACGGCAACAAGCTCTACCGCGCCGGCAAGCCGGCCAAGGTCGAGTGGGACTACAAGGGACCCATGCGCGCCACCCTGATGCTCGAG
Organism: Planctomycetota bacterium; assembly: GCA_022703445.1. Taxonomy (GTDB): domain Bacteria; phylum Planctomycetota; class SZUA-567; order JAKLDR01; family JAKLDR01; genus JAKLDR01. The sequence goes on from JAKLDR010000038.1 coordinate 26,875, forward strand.
GGGCCGTACGTCGACGACGCCGGCGCCGAGTGGCTCGGCTACCGGGTGCGGATCAGCTGCTTCGCCGGCTCGAAACTCCTGCGCATCGAACACTGCCTGCGGAACTCCTGCGCCAAGGAGGTCCGCAACGTCAAGGTCAAGGACGCCTACCTGCGCCTGGGCCTGGCCGACGGGGCGGCCGACACCGCTTCCACCGGTAAGGACTTCCTGGCCGCCGGCGGGCTCTTCGCCAAGCACCGGTTGCTCTCCGGCTACTTCTCGCCGGGGCTGCACGAACTGGCCGTCAAGGACAAGCGCCTGGTCCTGGGCGTGGTGCCGGCCTACGAGGGCGGCTACGAGCCCAAGCTGCACAAGGGCTACAACAACCAGGACAGGGACAAGGGCAAGGACGGCAATCCCGGCCAGCCCGCCGACTACAACCCGGGCGACACCGGCAGCTGGTGGCTGGCCGACTGCGCCTACAAGATCGACGAGTACTGGCTCGCCTTCGGCGGCCCTTCGGCAGGCTCAGGGCAAGGCGGCGACGAGACCCTGGCCAAGGCGCTCGACTCGCGCCTCTACGCCCTGGCCTCCTGCCAGTACTACTCCGATACCGGGGCCCTGGGCTTCGGGCCCTTCGGGTCGCTCGAGGACGAGGTGGACACCTACAAGGCCTGGGGCTGGAAGGACATCGAGCCCAGGAAGGCCGATCTGCTCCGGGGCGGCTGGATGAAGCCCATGCCCGGCTACCACAAGGCCTCGGACCTGGCCCACGACGAAACCGAGACCGACGACGCCGAGGGCTGCCTGCTGATGGCCCTGCGCACCGGCGGCCGCGGCTACTTCGACGCGGGCCTCGCCTGGGCGCACTACTACGCCAACAACTTCGTCTGGCGGATGGACTTCCCCTACGACGCGCCGCGCGGCAAGGGCAAGGCCATGAAGCTGGTCGGCAGGGACGCGTCCGACATCATCTCCTGGGGCGACAGCTACAACAACGGCCGGACCTGCGGCTGCCACTACTACGGTGCCGGGGCCATGGACTACTACTGCATCACCGGCGAGAAGGAGCTGCTCCTGGGCTCGCTGGACCTGGCCCGCTACGCCCGGCGCAACTGGGAGAAGAAGACGCCCGGCAAGGACACCGTCGGCTCCTGGGGCACCCGCGGCTTCGGCCGGCAGTTCATGGCCCTGGTGCGCATCTACGAGGTGACCCGCGACCCGGACTGGAAGAAGGTCATGGACCACGCCGCGGCGCTCTGCATCCAGGACCCGGTCATGATCCGGGAGGACGACTGGATGGCCATCCACTCGGGCGGCTCCAACGGCATGGAGAAGACCAACGTCACCAAGACGCTGGCCAAGAGCGAGCGGCTCCAGAAGTACCTGGCCGACAAGGGCCTCAAGTGGGACGAGAAGACCAGCAAGGTCACCTCCGCCGACGGGAAGTCCTGGGACGTCTACGACATGGCCGGCTCCTGGGAGCAGACCTACGTCCAGCAGGGCATGGAGCGCTACTGGCGCATCACCGGCAGCAAGGAGGCCGGCCAGTACGTGGTCGGCTTCGCCAACTTCTTCAACAAGATGTCCTGGGACCCGCACTGCGGGCAGGTCGGCTACCGCCTGTGGGGCGTCAACTTCCCGGAGAAGGGCATGTGCCTGGGCTCGCAGGCCGGCCGCTGGTTCCCGGAGCACGACACCTGCCCGGGCCCCGGGGCCAAGCACAGCGGCTGGTACACCACCTTCGGGCCGGACGTGGCCTGCCGGGCCTTCAACGTCAGCAAGGACAAGAAATACCTGGAGCAGGCCAGGACCTACTGGAACCGCGGCTCCAAGTGGGGCTACCAGGTGACCAAGCCGTCGGCCCCGGACGACGCCGCGGGCAAGTTCGCCGTGCACGTGCCGCCCAAGGACGACGACATCCTCTCCACGGCCCTGATGTTCCACCTTGTGCCGCGGGTGAAATAGCCGACCGACGGAGCAGGTTGAGACGGGAAAGGGCCCGCCATGGACGACAGGGAAATCCTCAGGCCGCTGACCGAGAGAATCCTGGAGCTCTCCGCCCGTCCCGGGGAGGACGTCAAGAAGGAGCTCTGGGCCCGGCACAACGCCCTGCAGCGCACCTCCCGGATACCGGTCTGCGTGAGCTTCGAGGGCATCCCCGGGCCGCAGTGGGACCTGATGTTCGGCTCCAACCATCTGGCCTGCTCCGGCGACTTGGCCCGCCGCATCGAGTTCGATCTCAGGAAGCGCGTCTGGATGGCCGAGAACGTGCCCGACGACCACGTGGTCTGGGCGGCGGTCCTGCTGCCGGCCGTGCCCGCGGGCAAGCCCGACTGGGGCGTGCCCGTCGAGTGGCACCATTCCGGCGACGACCTCGGCGCCAAGGGCTACGACCCGCCCTTCGCCGCCGGCATCGACCTGGCGCGGCTCCGGCCCGCCCGCACCGAAGTGGACGAGGCCGCGACCGCCGCGCGGCTGGAGCAGGCCGCCGAGCTCCTCGGCGGACGGCTGGCCGTCCATCCGCGCTACGAGACGCTGGGGGAGGGGCCCTTCGACACCGCCGTCCAGTTCCGCGGCATGGAGAACATCTTCCTGGACGTCTTCGACTCCCCCGAGCAGGTCCATGCCCTGATGGCCTTCATCACCGACGCGATCCTGGCCGACCACCGCAACCGCGAGGCCCGGGGCTGGATCAACAGCCCGCCGGACCCCTCCGGCCGCTACCAGATGATCCCGATGATGCGGCACATCGCCGGGTTCCTCCCGCCGGACTTCGCCGGCCGCCGGCCCCGGCTCTCCGACGAGTGGCCCTACGTCACCGCCCAGACCTCCTCGGGCCTGGGCCCCGACCAGTACGCGGAGTTCGTCGGCCGCTACAACGCGCGCATCGCCGAGTTCTACACGCGGGGCACGGTCTACTACCACGGCTGCGAGTGCCTGGACCAGAAGCTGGGCGCCATCTCCGGGCTGCCCAACCTGCGCCGGCACCACGTCTCGCCCTGGAGCTCGGTGCGCGCCGCCGCCGAGCACTACCGGGGCTCGGTGGTGCTCGAGGTCCACGCCCACCCCGGCAAGGTCTTCTTCGGGGCCTCCCGCGAGGACATGCGCGCCGAGCTGGACGGCCTGCTGGCGGCGGCCGCCGGCCACCCGCTGAACCTCAACCTCAGCGACATCCACTCCGTCAACGGCGACCCGACCACGCTGCGCACCTGGGCCGAGGAGGCCCGGCAGGCCGCGGAGGCCTGAAGTTGGCCGGCACCGGCGGCGGCCCCAGGCGCATCCGCATCGAGATCCGCGGGGCCGTCCAGGGGGTGGGCTTCCGGCCCACCGTCTGGCGCTACGCGCGCGAGGCCGGCCTGGCCGGCTTCGTCACCAACAACTCCTCCGGCGTGATCGTCGAGGTCGAGGGGCCGGCCGAGGCCTGCGAGGGCTTCGCCCGGAGGCTGCGCGGGAGCCCGCCGCCGGCGGCGGTGGTCCGCGAGTTCGCCGTCGCCGGGATCCCGCCGACCGGCGAGGGCGGCTTCGCCATCCGGGAGAGCGCCCCGGCCGCCGAGCCCTTCATCTCCATCCCCCCGGACCTGAACGTCTGCGACGACTGCCGGCGCGAGCTCTTCGACCCGGCCGACCGGCGCTTCCGGTACCCGTTCATCAACTGCACCAACTGCGGCCCGCGCTTCACCATCACCCGGCAGATGCCCTACGACCGGCCGCAGACCACCATGGCCGGCTTCGCGCTGTGCCCGGACTGCGCGGGGGAATACCGCGACCCGGCCGACCGGCGCTTCCACGCCCAGCCGGTGGCCTGCCCGAAGTGCGGCCCGCGCGTCTGGCTGGAGACACCGGGGGACCGCCGGTCCGAGGGCGACGCCGCGGTCCTGGCCGCCCGCGAGCTGCTGGCCGCCGGGAGGATCGTCGCCGTGCGCGGGCTGGGCGGCTTCCACCTGGCCTGCGACGCGGTCAACCCGGAGGCCGTGGCCCGGCTGCGCGATCGGAAGGACCGGCCGGCCAAGCCCCTGGCCGTCATGTGCCCGGACCTGGCCGCGGCCGAGGAGCTGGTCGAGCTCGAGCCCGAGGAGCGGCGGCTGCTGGCCTCGCCGCTGCGGCCCATCGTCCTGGCCGTGGCGCGGCCGGCGGCCGGGCCCCTGCTGCCCTCGCTCGCCCCGGGCAACTCGCGGCTTGGCGTGATGCTCGCCTACACGCCGCTGCACCTGCTGCTCTTCGAGCCCTCCGGCGGGCGCGGCGAGCCGGCGCGCTTCTCCGCCCTGGTCATGACCAGCGGCAACCGCCGGGACGAGCCGATCTGCCGCACCAACGAGGAGGCCCTCGCGAACCTCGCCGGCATCGCCGACGCCTGGCTGCTCCACGACCGGCCGATCCACAACCGGGCCGACGACTCCATCGTGATGGTCGCCGCCGGCGCCGCGCGCCAGATCCGCCGGGCCCGCGGCTTCGCGCCGCGCCCGGTTCGGCTGGTCCGCGGGGACTCCGGCCGGCGGACGGTCCTGGCCCTGGGGGCGGAGATGAAGGGCAGCTTCTGCCTGCTCCGCGGCGAGCAGGCCTACATGTCGCAGTACCTGGGGGAGCTCGACGAGGCCGGCAACACCGAGTTTTACCGCGAGGCCCTGGCCCGCTTCATCGCCCTGGCCGGCGAGGCTCCGGCCGTCCTGGCCCACGACCTCCACCCCGACTACTTCACGAGCCGGCTGGCCCGGGAGTGGCCCGGGGAGCTCGCGCCCGACCTGGCCGCGGCCGGCCTGCGCGACCTGCCGGCGCCGGCGCAGACCGTGGCCGTCGGGCACCATCACGCCCACGCGCTCTCGGTCCTGGCCGAGCTGGGCGAGGCGGCGCCGGAGCGCTGCCTGGCGGTGGTCCTGGACGGGACCGGCCTGGGCGGCGACGGGACCATCTGGGGCGGGGAGGCCCTGCTCCTCGAGGAGCGCGGCGCGCGCTGCGGACGGCTGGCGCACCTCGCCCCGCTGCGCCTGGCGGGCGGGGATCGGGCCTCGGTCGAGCCCTGGCGCCCGGCCCTGGCGCTGGTCCTGCGGGCCTTCGCCGGCCGGTTGCCGGCCGCGCTGGAGGCCCGCTTCGAGGCGGCGGCCGGGGGACGGCGGGAGCTCGACCTGGTCCGGACGGCGCTCGAGCGCGGCTTCAACTCGCCGCTCTCGAGCGGCATGGGCCGGCTCTTCGACGCCGTCGGCTTCCTGCTCGCCGGACGATCCCGGGCGACCTTCGAGGCCCAGGCGGCCATCGAGCTCGAGTCCCTGGCCGAGCGCTGCCGCGCCCATACCGGACCGCTGGAGTTCGGGATCCGCGAGGCGCAGTCCCCCGGCGGCCCCCTCGTGCTTGACCCCGACCCCGCGGTGCGGACAATCGCATCCGGCCTGGAGGCCGGCCGGCCCCCCGAAGAGGCGGCCGCGGCCTTCCACGCCGGTCTGTGCGTGGCGCTCGGCGAACTGGCCGGGCGGCTGGCCGGGGAACGCGGCCTGCGGGAGGTCGTCCTCTCCGGCGGCTGCTTCCAGAACCGGCTGCTCCTGGCCGGACTGGGCGCGGAGCTGGAGCGCCGCGGCCTCGGCTGGCACGCCAACCGCGAGGTCCCGGCCAACGACGCCGGGGTGGCCCTGGGCCAGGCCTTCCTGGCCGCTAACCGGAAGGAGAGCTGAGCGCCAATGTGTCTGGCAGTGCCCGGAAAGATAAGCGCCATTGAGGGCCGCAACGGAACCGTGGATTACGGCGGCGGGCTGACCCGCAAGGCCGCGCTCGACCTGGTCCCGGACGCCGTGGTCGGCGACTACGTGCTGGTGCACGCCGGCTACGCCATCACCCGCATCGACCAAGACGAGGCCGAGGAGACCCTCAAGCTGATCCGCGAGATGGGGCACCCCGATGCCGGCGGCTGAGTCTTTCCGCGACCCGGAGCTGGCCAGGGCCCTGGTCGGAAGGATCCGGGCGCTGGCCGGGCGGCTCGGCCGGCCGACGGCCTTCATGGAGGTCTGCGGCACCCACACCGTGGCCATCGCCCGGAGCGGGCTGGAGGGGCTGCTGCCGGAGGGCCTGCGCCTGGTCTCCGGTCCGGGCTGCCCGGTGTGCGTCACGCCCCAGGGAGAGATCGAACGGGCAGTGGCGGCCGCCGCCCTCCCCGGCGTGGCCCTGGTCACTTTCGGAGACATGCTCCGCGTGCCGGCCCGCGGCGGGTCGCTGGAGACCGCCCGCTCGGCCGGAGGCGACGTGCGCATGGCCTACTCGCCGCGCGAGGCCCTGGAGATGGCCAGGGCCGAGCCTGGGCGCCAGTTCATCTTTGTCGGCGTGGGCTTCGAGACCACCATCCCGGCCTTCGCCGCGACCGTCCTGGAGGCCCGCGGCTCGGGCGTCGGCAATTTCTCGGTGCTGCCCGGATTCCGGCTGGTGCCGCCGGCGCTGGCCGCGGTGCTGGCCTCCGGTCCGGCCCTCGACGGCTTCATCCTGCCCGGGCACGTCAGCGCCATCCTGGGAACGGAGCCGTACGAAGTGATCCCCGCGTCCGGGCGCGCCGCGGTGGTGGCCGGCTTCGAGCCGCTCGACCTGCTGCTGGGCGTGGAGATGCTGCTGGCCCAGCTGGCCGAGGGCCGCCCGCGGGTCGAGATCGCCTACCGCCGCGCGGTGCGCCCCGAGGGCAACCCCCAGGCCCGCCGGCTGACCGAACTGGTCTTCGAGCCCGCCGACGCCGTCTGGCGCGGGATCGGAACGCTCCCGGCCAGCGGGCTGGCCTTCCGGTCGGAGTTCCGGGATTTCGACGCCGCGGCGCGCTTCGGCCTGCCCACCCCGGAGGTCCCCGAACCGGACGGCTGCCGCTGCGGCGAGGTGCTCACCGGCCACGTCACACCGCGGGACTGCCCGCTCTTCGGCAACGTCTGCACCCCGGAGGATCCGGTGGGGCCGTGCATGGTCTCCTCCGAGGGCTGCTGCGCGGCGCGGTACCGCTACGGACCGGAGGGAGCCTCCGCGGGGAGGTCGGGACGATGAGCGTCCAAGGGAGCATCCGCCTGGCCCACGGGGCCGGGGCCCGGCTGACCGCCGACCTGATCCGCGAGGTCTTCGCGCCGGCCTTCGGCAACGAGCACACCGCGCGGGCCGAGGACGCCGCCGAGGTCCGTCTGGCCGGCACACGCCTGGCCTTCTCGACCGACGCGCACGTGGTCCGGCCGCTCTTCTTCGCGGGCGGGGACATCGGGAAGCTGGCGGTCTGCGGGACGGTCAACGACCTGGCCATGAAGGGCGCCCGGCCGCGCTACCTGTCGCTGGGTTTCGTGATCGCCGAGGGCTTCGCGATCGCCGAGCTGCGCCGGATCGCCGAGTCGATCGGCGCCGCCGCCCGCGAGGCCGACGTCGAGGTCGCCGCCGGCGACACCAAGGTGGTCGAGCGCGGCGCGGCCGACGGCCTGTTCATCACCGCGGCGGGCATCGGCGAGATACCCGAGGGGCGGGACCTCTCGCCGGCCAGGCTGGCCGCCGGCGACGCCCTGGTGGTCAGCGCCCCGGTCGCCGAGCACGGCCTGGCCGTGCTCGACGCGCGCGAGAAGCTGGGCCTCGGCCCGGCCTTCCGGAGCGACTGCGCGCCGCTCGGGAGCCTCGTCGAGGCGGCCTTCGCCTCCGGCGCCGAGATCCACGCCCTGCGCGACCCCACCCGCGGCGGGCTGGCCACGGTCTGCCTGGAGTTCGCCGGGCTGTCCGGCAGACGCCTGGTCCTGCGGGAGCGCGACCTGCCGGTCCGGCCGGCGGTGGCCTCGGCTGCCGCGCTGCTGGGCCTGGACCCGCTCTACGTGGCCTGCGAGGGCGTCTGCCTGGCCGCCGTGGCCGGGCGCGACGCCGGGAAACTGGTGGCGGCGCTCCGCGCCCACCCGCTCGGCGTCCAGGCCGGGATCGTGGGCCGCGTCGAGGAGGGGCCGGCCGGCGCGGAGATCGAGACCGCCGCCGGAGGCCGCCGGCGCCTGGCCTGGCTCGAGGGCGAGCCGCTGCCCAGGATCTGCTGAGGAGTCGCCCGGAGAACACCGAGGGGCGGCCCGTCCGGGCCGCCCCTCGTGATTTCAGGCCGCAGCAGCGGTCACTTGCTGGCGGCGGAGCCCTCGTCCCTGGACACGTCGTTGGCCAGGCCGATGTGGCCGAAGAAGCTGAACAGGTCCTGCTCGCGCAGGATGCTCACGCCCAGCGACCGGGCCCGCTTGAGCTCCTCGTCCACGTTGAGGCCGGTGCCGACCACCGCGAAGTCGGTGTCGATGGTGATGTCCTCGGCCAGCTTGCAGCCGTTCTCGGCCAGGAACGAGGCGATCTCCTTGCGGGAGTGGTTGATGGGCTGGCCGGCGACGGCGAAGGAGAAGACCTGCCGGTTCTTGCCGCCCAGGTAGAAGGGGCTGGAGATCCAGTCCCCCTTGGAAACCGGATTGAGGAAGTCCGGGGCGATCACGGCCATGGAGGCCGAGCCCTCCACCAGCCGGACCACGTCCGGCAGGGCCGGCGGTTCGCCGCCCCGGCAGTAGGGGCAGAAGAGGCTGGTCAAGGCCGTGGTGCTCCAGCCGCACTGGGGGCAGCCCTTGGGCACCGGCCGGGCGGCCAGGATCACCGCGGACGACTGCTGATCCTCGACCTTCTGCAGGCGGATCTTGGCCTTGCGGACCTTCTTGCCATCCTTCTTGAGCTCGAACACGTCGAAGAGCATGCCCGGGCGAACGCCCTGGCGCGCGCCGAGATTGACCACCGCCAGGTTGGTCTCGGCGTCGGCGCTGATCACCTGGCCGTCCTCGTTGAGCTGGTCCAGGCGCGAGCGGCGTTCCTTCATGCGCTTGAGCTTCTGCTCCAGGACGACCAGCTTGTCCTGCGACGAGGAGACATCGTTGACCAGGGTGGCGATCTTGCCGACGTCGGCGGCCTTGGCGTCGAGCAGCTCCTGCTGGGCCTTGTTCAGATCGCCCTGCTGCTGCCGGATGGCCTCATCCAGGGTCTTGAGGGTGTCCTGGAGGTTCTTGTAGGCGGTGCCCACCTTGGCCGCCTCCTGCTTGGCGGCCTCGGTGCGCTTGACGTCGACCTCCTCGCGCTTCTTGTGGCTCTCGGTGGCCTGGGTCTGCTGGGTGGCGATGAAGGGGTCGAT
>JAKLDR010000039.1 GCA_022703445.1 Planctomycetota bacterium
TCCGTTTGTAGAACGCCCAAAGGGTAGTGTCTCATCACTTTTGGGGACCCGCTTAGGGATTGGTGCCCGCGGCGTCCGTTGTACCAGTCCTGGAAGCAATCGAGCCGGGCCTGCATCTTGCGGGCCATGACGCTGCGTCATAGTAGACGCGGCGCCTTTCCTCTTCACGATGACGTTCATCGGCAATCCGGTTAGGCGTTCATTTCGCGGGCACCACACGACCTATCCATGGCGTATCCAGTGGCCTCTACAAAGATGCCACAGCATACCACGGCATCCGGTGTTGCCGCGGCGCAATAGCTCGGCCATCGGCATCTCTGCAAGCATCCACACTTTCTGTTAGAGCGCCAGCGCGTCCTCCGAATGGTCCCGGCCCCCCGGTCTTCCGGGGTACCGCCAAGAGTACGAAATGGCCAAATGTGGAGACGCAAGCGGCGCATTATGCGCAGATGTGAACATGCGGATTCTCCCCGATTACCGGCGAATTGCCTTGATTACTGCCCGAAGACATGGCACTGTGTGTGTAGAAGGCAATACCAAGAGAGCATTGGGCGCCGGAGGAGAAGCAGACCATGGCTACCAACGACAAGAAGACCGCGGCGCAGACCTACGAGGAACGGGCGCAGGACATCGGCGCCCTGCTGGGCTGGCTCCAGGACGAGCTGGAGGTCCACGAGGATAAGGCCAAGGCCGCCCCGGCAGACTGGGCTCTGGTCGGGGACCTGGCCGAGGTGCGGATGCGCCTGGTCGACGCCCTGACCTTCCTCTCCGGCAACGACGAAAGGGCCATCGCCGAGGCGCTGGCCGACCTCCGGAACTGAAAGGCGCAACCCATGAAGACCACCACCAATCAACAGGCCATGCCCCGCTTCATCCACCTGAAGGGGCCTGGTACGCCGACGCCAACCTCCCGCACCTTCGGAAGGAGGGCATCGTCGACCAGGTAACCTTCGGGCTCTACCACGCCGACGGCGGCTGCTCCGGCGAGATGTGCATGAGCTGGCATTGGCTCATCGGCAACGAGGACGGCGTCGCCCGGCTGGAAGCCTTCAGCGACAGCTTCGCGGCCCTCGGCCGGCCGGAATTCAAGCGGCTGCTCAGCCGGCTGGCCCGGCTGCCCAAGGACGCCGCGAACCAGATGGCCCCGACCAGCTTCTGCGCGCTCCTGGTGGAGTGCGGCTTCGAAGACACCACCCCGACCAAGCGGTGAAGGAGACAGACCATGAAGCAGCGCAACGCCGAACACCAGACTGCGACGGAGGCCGCCGGCAAGGCGGCCTCCGCACCCGGCCGGGTGACCATCCTGCTCCAAGGCCGGCGCGTCGAGGTCGCCAAGGCCGACGCCGACCGGATGGCCGAGGCCGGCATCCCCTTCGCCTACCTCTGCAAGAAGGGCGGTCTGACCATAACGGTGCCGGTGAACGACGACCAGAGCGAGCTCGCCGAGGTCGCCGACGAGCTGCTCCTGGCCGCCTACGGCGCGGCGAACCAACTGGCCGACGGCAACCGCTACCGTGCCCAGTGCGTAGCCGCCTGCGAGAAGGTCAAGGCCACCCTCAACCGCCGCGACGCGGCTGAGCGCGCCAAGGGCGAGCCGATGGCCGGCGTCGAGGCGCAGCCGCTCCACGGGCGCGGCACCTGCAGCCTCCACGCCAAGCATGCGAACGTGCACCTCTGGCGTATCACCTGGGGTGACGGCGTGACTATGGACCTCTGCACCGCCTGCATGGCCTCGCTGGTCTTTGAGGAGTAACCGATGGAACTGCGCGAATTCACCCGCCACGATTTCGATGCTTTCGGAGGCGTGGAGGTTTGGCCCGGCGACGGCGGAAGGCCGCTCCTCGCCGAGGGCACCTTCGCCGACGGCATGGGCTGGGTGCTGGTCCTGGACTGCCAGGGTGCCTGCCTGGTGTGCGACGACGCCCAGGCCGGAAATGGCGGCTACGCCATCGCCCAACCGTTCCGTTCGCCGGCAGAGGCGCGCGCCTTCGCGGCCACCCTGGGCGAGCCCAAGACCCGCGGCGAGTTCCTCCTGGCCGGCTTCACGCCGGTCTAGGAATCCACACGGATTGAACCGCGGCCTGTCGCCGCGGATGGAAGCGAAAGGAGAAGTACCATGTCGAGCAGCAAGAAGACCACCACCAAGACCAAGGCCCAGAGCAAGAAGGCCGAACCCAAGGCAGAGGCCGCGCCCGCTAAGCCGGCCGGCGACGGCAAGATGTCGGGGCTGGACGCAGCGGCCAAGGTGCTCGCCGAGGCTGGCCAGCCGCTCAATTGTAAGGCCCTTGTAGAACGCATGCTCGCAGCCGGCTGGTGGCAGACTTCGGGGAAGACGCCCCAGGCCACAATCTACGCCGCCATGACGCGCGAGGAGAAACTCCGGGGCAAGGAGAGCCGGTTCCGGCGGGTGGGGCGAGGGATGTTCGAGTTGGCCAAGTAGCCCGACACGGTCATCCACCGACCGCCCCGGCCGCAAGGTCGGGGTGTGTCAGTTCGGCGTTCAAACGTGGGAGCTTTTCGTTACGGCAGGCCAGCGGGGGTCATTGGCAAGCCAGATAGGCGGCCAACTTCTTTCACCTTCTTTCACCCCAGTCGTGTGAATGCGTCTTCCTGACAGAATTTCTGGGCCACTTTGCCGAGTTTCCGTTTATATCTACTAGTATGGGCCTACTACAAAGATGCCGCCATGTGCTCTTCGACACAGATTCCGGCGCTCTGTTCCGGTATTCCGGCCAGCCTTCGCATACTTCCTTGATAGAGGGCACACGGTAGCGAATCGGAGTGATCTCATGACGGAATCAGCCACTTTCATCCGCCATCTTGCGCGGTTTCCGTTTATATCCCCTAGTAGGAGCACCACAGAGATGAGGTTGCGACTGCACAGCGGATTCCACTAATCTCCGACGGCATTCTGGCGGCGGACGGGTCTGTACCCCAGTAGGGGGGCAGCTTTGGGGAGTGTTGTCACTGGGCGGCAGAATCTGCCAACCGGAGTACCGACCACGTCCGGGTCTGGGCTCTAAGGGAGACGCCAAGGAAATCCGGCGCATTCCGCCGAGGAGGTAACGCAATGGGTTGCACGGAGATGCGTAAGAGTGGTTACGTTCGCCAGATGGGGACATCCCGACTAACGCTTCCTGCTTCCAGCAGACCAGTGTCAACGATATGGGATGATATGGGCCGGGCAGGAGAAAGCCGGGCCCGGCTGGGAATGCGCATAAATCCGGCCAATCTTTTGCAATCGATCCTCGGCCGGCAAACAACTCTGTAGAGGGACTCTGCGGAGCCACAGCGGATGTGGGCGAAAAACGGGCTGTTTGGAGGAATCCGTTCATGTCGAGCCACTGGCCAGGTAATGATGATAACAAGGATGCGGCAAAGCGGGGAGGTGTTTGCCGGTGGGGTCGCAACTGCACGCGCAGCGCGGCGCGATGGAGAAAGGCGGTGGTCATGGCGTAGCCGGAGGCAGACAGGCGAGCGATGGGCTAACGGGGATGGGGAATGGCGGAGGTGGCCGGTGAAGAAGAGCGACAACACAGCAGTGACAACGGTGATGGGCGGGCCTGGCATGGTGATCGGCTGTCCGATTTGCTGCGGAGATGCGGTGCGGCCGGTGCGGTTGCGGTGCAACCCGGCGGGTTCGATGGCGGCGGAGGTGGCCATCGATGCTGATGGTGTTCATGTGGACAAGACCGCGAACCTATGCAAGGGTGGGGGGATGGTCACACTCGATCTGCGCTGCGCGAATGGGCACACCTTCATGTGGGCATTTGCGCTGACGCATGGGCGGACCATTCTTGCGACGGTGACGGACCCTCCGAGGTGTCCTGAGAAGGCGATCTGGGCGAACTGAAAGCATAGGCCCATTTGCCACGGAGGGGCAGCACATGGTGGCGATCACATACTCCGAGGTAAAGGCAAGCCTGCTTGATGCAGCGCAGTGGTATCTCCAGCAGGGCTGGATGCCGGTTTACGTGAAGCCAGGCACCAAGGCGCCCCTGGAAAGGGGCTGGGAGAAGCTGCGGCTCACGGAAGCCGACCTGCCGGCGCACTTCGACCGGCCTGGCAACATTGGGATCATCCTGGGCGAGGCCAGTGGCGGGCTTGTGGATGCCGATCTGGACTGCCCGGAGGCGATAGCGCTAGCCGACCAGTATCTGCCGACCACGGCGACGGAAACTGGCCGGCCTGGCGCACCGCGTTCGCACCGTTGGTACAACTCCGATGTTCCGGGGACGAAGCAGTTCCGGGATCCCAAGACCGGAGACATGATCGTTGAGTTGAGAAGCACTGGCGGCCAGACGCTGGTGGGGCCGAGCATCCATCCGGACACGGGGGAGCCATACGACTACCTCAATGGCGAACCGGAGCGCGTGCCTGGGCCCATGCTTCTGGCCTGTGTTGAGGCGCTCTACCATGCGGTCTTGAGGCAACGCTATGGGGATGAGTTCAAGGGCAAGGCATCAGCGCCGCCGCGGGCGACGACTGCGCCCGCCTGCGAACAGCCGGCCGCTGAGGTCGAGAGGCGCGCCATTGCCTATCTGGCCAAGATGTCGCCCGCGATCAGCGGCCAGGGGGGGCATAACGCGACCTATGCGGCGGCCACGGTGCTGGTGCATGGCTTTGGGCTGCCGCCGGACCGTGCGTTAGCGCTGCTTCTCGAGCGCTACAACCCGCGCTGCCAGCCGCCATGGACCGAGAAAGAGTTGGCCCACAAGGTCGAGGATGCGGCCAAGAAGCTGCATGAGAAGCCCTACGGCTGGCTGCGGGATCTGACCGCGAACAGCGAGGTAGACCTGAGCAAGATGATAGCCAAGTATGGTTGGCAGGAAGTTTCTGCGCCCACGCATGGCGAGACGTCTCCAGAGTGGCGGGGTGATCCCGCTACTGGGCCCGATGAGAACGCCGCAGGGGCTATTGCCGAGCCCAGCATCTTCGGCTGCCCGGCTCCCAAGTACTTGGGAGACCTGATCACGTCGTGTCCGGACCTGCGGCCTGCGGTCATACAGGGCCTGCTACGCATTGGCGAGACGATGAACGTGATCTCGGCCCCCAAGGTGGGCAAGTCTTGGCTGGCCAACGACCTGGCGCTGGCGGTGGCCACCGGGCGGCCGTGGCTGGGCTTCGAATGCGTGCAGGGCGACGTGCTCATCATCGACAACGAGCTGCACGAGGAGACCCTGGCCAACCGTCTGCCGAAGGTGGCGGCAGCCCGGAGCATAGGGCTGGAGGAGGTGGCGCAGCGCATCATGGTGCTGAGCCTGCGAGGCGCGCTGCTCGATCTCGAGCAGATTGAGCCCTACTTCCGGCGCTTCAGTCCAGGGCAGTTCAAGCTGATCATTCTCGACGCCTTCCATCGCTTCCTCCCCGCCGGGGTCGACGAGAACGACAATGGGGCCATAGCGCGGCTCTTCAACATCATTGACCGGCTGGCACAGCAGCTCAAGTGCGCCTTCGTACTGATCCATCACACTTCCAAGGGCAATCAGTCCTCCAAGGACGTGACCGATGTGGGCGCTGGGGCCGGTTCGCAGTCCCGGGCCACGGATGCGCATGTGGTCCTGCGCCATCACGAGGAGACGGGCTCGCTGGTGCTGGAGGCCAAGGTGCGCTCCTGGCCGCCGGTGGAGCCGCGCTGCCTGACATGGCAGCATCCGGTGTGGATGCCGGCCATGCATCTGGACCCCACAGCGCTCTATCATCCGGAAAGGAAGCGCCGTCCGACCCGGGAGTCTGAGCCGGATGTGCCGGACCTGACGCTGCCGGAGATGTCCCTGCAGGAGTTCGTTCAGAAGTACGCCGGCGAGGCGCCCAGGCCGAAGTACGCGATCATCGCTGCCGCCAATTCCGACGGGGTCAGCGACCACAAGGCTGGCAGGATGCTTAAGAAGGCCGAGTCCACCGACATGCTCTATCGCTGGGTGATGGATAATGGTCGGGTGGGCTATGCCACCGTGGCGCAGGAAGCGCTCAGCCTTGGCAAGGACAACGGAGCCTCCACCAAGCGCAAGGAGGTCGAGGACGCGCTCAATCGCACTCCGGGCCTCAGCAACCGTGAGATCGGCAAGCGCTGTGGCGTGGCCTACAGCTATGTCCGGCGCATTCGCAAGGAGCGCGAATCATGATCTCTGTCCGGCTCGGAGGTGAGCACAAGGGTGAGCACTCACAATGTGCAATGGGTGAGCACTGGGCACTAAATTGGTGGGCACAGAGCTCACCCTTTGTGCTCACCCGAGTGCTCACCTATAAGCGCATGCTTTGCAGCGGGTTAGGTGCGAAGTGGGCACTGAGCACTGGGGGTGGGAAGACAACCCCCCATACCCCCCATATACGCAAGGCGCGCCTTGAAGGCGCGCCTATGCGAAGGCCTTCTGGCACGTTCACACAGTGCCCACCCATTTTGAGCTCACCCCCCTGTAGGCATGGCGGTGGCCCACCGGCTGTAAATGGCGCGTTCCGGGGAAAATCCAATAGGTACTCCGCCGGCCAAAAACGAATCGACGCCTCGCGCGAACCTGGAGCTTATAAGCACAGTTTCTTTGGCGCCGGAATTCGAGGGCGCGCCGGACGCAAGTGGCGACAGAACGCCATATGTGCTGGCGGTCATGCTAAGAAATCGATTGGCGGCGCTTTGATGGCTGCGTGGCCGCCACAGCCCGTATTGGTGGCCGTTCGCCGCCCTGTGGCCAACGTAGCGGCCTTGGCGCGGTCTGTTTGGGCGGCCTTGGTCAGCCCGGTGATGGCTTGGAGACTTCCATGAACTGGCGCAATGAGCGTGCCGGTAGGCCGTGGCGCTATGACCGGGAGATTCTGCTCGGGCTCTACAGCGGCCAGATGCTGCTCGCTGACTCTGGCGACGTGGATGCCGGTGTGCGCTTGGCGTATGCGCTCTGGATAGGGCACAAGCCCACGCCGGTCGAGGCGGTCCATCTGTCGCGGAACATGGCGTCGCTGGAAAGGCGTGGGCTGGTGGTACGCTTGAGCGGGTGCCGGGTGAGGCTTACGCCGGCGGGCCTAGCTATGGCCGAGGCGCTGGATCCTTTGCGGGCGATTGCTGTCGAGGAGCTTCTGTCCGGAGGGGCAGGCCATGGCGCTTGAGATGCGGCCTGCGTGGGCCAACCCGGGAAGGGCGACGGGCGGGGCAATTCCTGTAGACAGAAAAGCGCGAAGCCGCCGGAGCAAGCGCGGATTCTTGTATACAGGAATTCGGGCCCGGAGAGGCAGGCCGGCGGGCAGCGTGCAGACCAAGGTGCTGTCCTGCCGAGTGCCGGTGGACGTAGCCCGCGCCGTAGCGGCTGAGGCCGCGGGCTCAGGCATGTCGATATCGGCGCTTCTGGCCAGCCAATTGCGCCGGGGACGGCCCTTCTGGTGGGCTCCGGGTTAAGTCTTGGGTCTGTTCTTTCCGGGGCGATTGGATCCAGGGATGTGCAGGTAACCCAAGCCGGAGAACGCCCATGATCTTCGCACATGCCGACGAAAAGAGAGACGCTCAGAATCAGCAGAAGGGACTTGCTTCCGGGGCGCCGGGAGCGCTCATGGGGGCTCAGGAGGGCAAAGAGTCGTGCACATTGTGCATCGAGCGGGTGGTGATGACGCGCTCGGACCGGCCGCCGGAGCCCGGCGGACGGGAAGCGCTGGAGAGGCTCTTGGCGCGCTTGATGGTGCGGGCGTATCTGCGCCAGGCGGCCGAGGTAAGTGAGGGCAAAACGGTGGAGGCTGAACCGGTCGCGGTCGGTTCGGAGGAGGTAGGCTGATGGTCACCAACGTGAAGCTGGCGGCGGCGTACCTGCGCAAGTCCACGGAGGAGGATGATCGGCAGATCGAGTCCTTCGCCGGCCAGCAGCGGGAGATCGAGCGCTACGCCGAAGCCCAGGGCTACGCCATCGTCAAGTGGTATCGGGAGGCCTACACCGGGACGGAGACCAAGCGCCGGAAGGTGTTCCTCGAGATGCTTTCCGATGCGCAGACGAAGTCGTTGAACTTCTCCTACATCATCTGCTATGACATCTCCCGTTTCGGGCGGCTGGACAACGACGAGGCCGGGTACTGGCGCCACGAGTTCCGCAAGCACGGCGTGGAGGTGGTCTACGCCGTGGAGAACCTCCAGGGCGACGACACCGACGACCTGATCGTTTCGACCAAGCAGTGGCTGGCCCGGGAGTACAGCCGGAAGATCGGCGAGTATGTCTGCCGGAACATCGTAAGCCGGTCCGGGGACGCCAAGGAGCGGGCCCGGGCCTTCAACATCGGCCGGGCGGCGCCGTTCGGCTATGACACGCTCTACCTCGACAAGGACGGCAAGCCGCACACCATAGTCAGGCAGATGGCCGACCGGTCGAAGGAGATCTTCAGCGCCGAGGGGCAGTTGCTCCGGACGCTGCCGGCCGGGACGCGCTTCCAGAAGGCCGACACCGACCTGATGGCGCTGGTGCCTTCGCTGCCTGAGCGGGTGGAGGCGGTGCGGCGCATCTTCCATCTCTACGTGGATGAGAACCTCGGCCAGTTCTCCATCGTCAACCGCCTGAACGCGGAGCTGAAGAAGGGCCTGGGATGCCCGCCGACCAGGGGCGGGCAATGGTCCATCGGCTCGGTGCAGGAGATCCTCAAGAATGGGCACTACGCTGGCGACACCGTCTTCAACCGCCGGTCGATGGGGAAGTTCTTCAAGCTGACCCAAGGAGAGAAGGGCGTGGAGGCCGAGCGGCTGCCCAAGAGCTTGCCGACGGTCATCCGCCGCAATCCCAAGGCCGACTGGATAGTCATTCCCGGCACCCACGAGCCGCTGGTTTCCCGGGAGACCTTTGACGCAGCCATCGCCAAGCGACGGATACGCCACACGGACAGCTCCCAATCCCGGACGTCGCTACGCTCCAAGTACCTCTTCTCCGGGAAGCTGGTCTGCGCCGAGTGCGGGTTCCGCTACCAGGGTGTGACCAAGCGCAAGAAGGACTGGTCAAAGGAGGGCTACATCTGCGGCGGCTACAAGCTCCGCGGCAAACATACCTGCCAGGAGCACTTCCTGCCGTCGGAGATCATCGAGCCGGCGGTCTTTAATGCGCTCGAGGCCGAGGTCATGACGCTGGACCTCTCAGGCGCCGTCGGGAAGGCCGGCAAGGCCCTGGCCGGCGCGCCGGCTGCAGCCAAACGCCACAAGGAGGACGTCACCCGGGAACTGGCCAAGGTCGAGGAGCGCCTGGAGACCTTGGTGGACTGCATCACGCCTGAGAACAAGGACATCATCACCGGGAAGATGGTGGCCCTGCGAGCCGAGCGCGACCGGCTCAAGGCCGAGCTCGGTGACCACGCGGCCATCGAGGCCAAGGCCATCGCCAGCACCCAACTGGTCAGTCGGCTGGTGAAACTGGCCAACGACCTCAAGACCCTCTGGGACGTGGCCACCGTCACGGAGAAGCGCGAATTCCTTTCCTGCTTGACTGAATCCATCTCGATTAGTGCAAGAAGGAAAACTGCCGAAATTCGGCTCAGTTCCAACTACCTGGAACTCAAACGCATACACGACACCCAAACGGGGAAATCTTTCCTGCTTGATGGTCGGGGCGACTGGCGCTCGTTCGAACCGTTGGCCAGCGCCCTGACGCCCTTCCTGACCGCCTTCCAACCCCGGCCAGAGCCGTATCTGGCCTCCCTGCCAGAACTTACGAAGACCGCCGGCTGACCGCCAACGCTCGCAGCCGGTAGAAGCCGGGGTGCGGCGCGCGCACGTATTCTACCCGGCCGCCCTTCACTAGCTCGGCCAAATCCCGCTTGGCCGTCTTCTCCGAAACGTGAAACTTGCGCTCCAGGGCGTCCCGCCGGAGCGTGGCCCCGCTCCTCATCTGCTCAAGGGCCCATGTCTGCCGCTCGTTTGCAGGGACATCGAGGACACCAGGGCCAATCGAAGGGACATTGCTGATGTCCCCGGGGTCATCGGAGGGACATTTCGGAGGGACATCGGCCGTGGCCACAGGGACATTCGCGGGGACATCACCATGTGCAGAGCGGCCGTCCTTGACCGTGATCCAGTCGTTCAGGTGGTAACCCTGCTGATCGGTGACCAAGACATCCTCGTCCTGGCACTCGACGTTCCGTTCCTTGAGCAGGCGCGTCTTGATGTTTTGCCGGATGGTCCTGGCGCAGCCCGTGACCGTCCCAACGTTGCCCTTGGCTCCGATGGCATCGGCCAGCTTCCGTGCTGAGCGCCGCACGTAACGGCTGCGGTCG
This sequence comes from Planctomycetota bacterium, assembly GCA_022703445.1. Lineage (GTDB taxonomy): Bacteria > Planctomycetota > SZUA-567 > JAKLDR01 > JAKLDR01 > JAKLDR01. Next base: position 10,222 of record JAKLDR010000039.1, read on the forward strand.
TCACGCTGCCGCAGTTCCTGGAGCATCCGTATCGACTGCTCCGTGCCCTTGTCGCTGATGATGATGACGCCGCAGAGTTCCACGCGGCCGGGGTAGAAGACCATCTCGCCGCCTTTGAACGGCTGCGGCTTCCCGCTGCTGGATGGGGCCGCGGGCTTCCCCACGGAATGATGCGTCTTTGCCCGGCCAGCCAAAGCCTCCCGTATCTTTCTGTCCAGCGTATCGACGAACGGCTTTGTGAAGAAGTGCGCCGCACCCATCCTCATGACCTCTACAGCCAGGTCCGGCCCCTCATTGCCGTAGCTCGTCATTACCAGGACCGGCACGTCCTCCATGCCGGGCGTTTGCTGGATCTCGGAAAGCAGGTTCTTGCCGTTTTCGATGCGGGTGAGCCCTCCCGGCCTCACTGGGATACGCAGGTCGAGGAGCACGTAGGCGTACTTCCCTGGCCCCAGAAGCTTCCTCGCCGCCTCCTGGTCCTGGGCCGCATCGTAGGCGTGACCCATCGAGTCGAGTATCTGGCCGGCCGTCCGAATGATCTCCTCATCGTCGTCGATCACCAGCGCCCGGATGGTCATGCCCCGTCCTCTTGCTCCACCGGCAGCGTGATGGTCACCGTGGTGCCCGTCCCGACCGCGCTCTCGATGGCGATGGTCCCTCCGTGCGCAGCAACGTATCTGTGGGCCAGGGGGAGGCCGAAGCCCGTCCCCTGGCTCTTGCTCGTTCGACCGGGTACGAAGTCCCGGATGTCCCGAAGGTCTTCCGGGGCCATTCCGGGGCCATTGTCGCCAATGACGACCTGGACTTCGGTTTCGCCTGCTGAACGCACCTCAATGCTTATCCGCTTGGCCCTGCTCTTGTCGGCATTGGCATCGAAGGACTCATAGGCATTCTTGAGGGCGTTGGCCACGGCAACCACGATCTGGTGCCGGGTAACCTCCGCAGTCAGATTCTCCGGAACACTGACATCCAGCGCCACGGCGTCCGTGTCGCGTCCTTTGGCCTTGAGGTTCTCCAAGACGGCGTTCTTCGCCTCGACAACGATGTCCAGCAAGCGCTCGCGCCTGCGCTCCGCGGGCGTCTGACGCGAATAGGCCCGCATATCATCCATCAGCCGCTCAAGGAACGCCATTCGCTCTTTCATCTTGCCCAGCGTCACGCTCTCGGCATCGGGGTCGCGTTGTCCCGCGGCTGCTCGTCGCAGCAGCGTGTTCACATCCGCCTTGAGCGGCGTCATGATGCGGCTCATCTCATGGAGGGTTTCGCCCACGAGGACATCGTAGAGCCGCTCGGCCATCCGCCGGGCCTTGTCTGCGGCCAACTGCCCGTGAACCTCCTCAATGGCCTTGTACTGCGTCTGTACATGGTCGAGGCCGCGCCGCTTGCGCTGGGTTTCCCGTTCCCCTTTGCGCCGGCGGCTCAAGGCCCGTTCCACAGAGTTGCGGACAAAGGCGTTGCTGTCCTCGGCCAGCTTGGCGGCCAGCTTGGCGAAATGCTCGCCGGGGGCCAGCGGGAGCAGGTCGGCGACGTCCTTGCGGACCTCCCACTTGGCGTCCTCGGCCAGGAGGTAGGCCAGCGCCAGCGCCGTATCCACGTGCTCGCCGGCCTCCAGTGCCTGGCTCGCGGCCTGGGCCACTTCCCGCCGTTCCGGCCAGGAAATGGCCTCCCGCCCGGCCTGCAGCTTGGCCAGCGCCTTCTTCAGCTCGGAGCCCAGAGCCTTGCCGGTCATCGGCGGCTATATCTCTCCTGGCGCTGCCGGAATGCCTTCTCCCCGCCCTCCAGCAGCGTGATTATCTCGTTCCTGCAGTCGTCCACCCCGCCCGACTTCGTCACCTTGCCCGACTCGCCGTCGGACTCCAGCACGAACACCTTCTCCGCATCCCCCAACACCGGGATGTTCGGATTGTGGGTCACGAAGATCATCTGCCGGTTCCGCTTCACCTCCTGGATGCGCGTTACGATTGTCTCGAAGATGAAGCGGTTGTCCAGGTTGTCTTCGGGCTGGTCGACAAGAAGAGGATTGCCGCTGTCCAGGAGCAATATGGGCAGAATGGTCGTGCACTTCTGGCCGGTGGACAGCGACAGCGAGTCCTTGTAGCCCCCGCCGTCCTCCCGCAGCTCTATCTTCGGCTGGTCCGTCATCTCCACGACTTCAAGCTCGTGAAGCAGCTCTGGGCTTGACAAGGCTACCAGCACCTTCTGCGCCTGCTCCGGCCTCAAGTTGGCCTTCTCGGCCAGGAGTTCGGCGTCCCTCGTCTGGACAAGGTGCGCCAGTTCCGGCGGGGCCAGGGAATCGAGTATCTTGGGCGCTATCACCGCCGGCTTCAGACCCTTTCCCGCAAGCGCCTCCTCGATCAGTTCGCCGTAGCGCTCGGGGTTGCCGTACTGCAGGATGCTCACCTTGATGGTCGGCGACAGCTTCCCGTTTATCTCGTCCGCCACGGCCTTGCGGAGCTTGAACCGCTCGTCCCGAAGCTCGGACAGCCTGCCCATCAGCTCTGTCCGCTTCTCCCGGAGCTTGGCCAGCTTCTGGGCGGCATCGTCCTTCTGCCGCTGCTTGAGCAGGAGGTCGTTCCTGACCCGGTCCAGACGATTGCGCTCGGCCGCCTGGCCCTGCGCCTCCTGGTGCTTCTCTATCAGCTTGCGGAAGGCCATCTCCTGCGCCGAGTGCGCCGCTTCCAACTTGCCGGCAGCCGTCTCGATCTTGCCCTGCTCGGCCTCTATCCGGTCCAGCACCTTCTGGAGCGCAGCATCGACATCCTTGCCGCAAACCTTGAGCCCGTGGCAGACCTTCTCCAGTATCTCCTTGTTCGGCCCCTTCAGCATCTCCTCATCGCAATGCGCTCCGGCTTCCTCGCCGATGAGGCCAATATACTCCCCCACGTTCTTGGCGTATTCGGCCAGGTACTTGGACATCTCCTCCAACGCCCGCTTCTCGCGGTCGCGCAGGGCCTTGAGCTTGTGGGCCTTGTTGATGGCCTCCGCGTCGCCCCCCGCCGCCGTGGCCATGCCCTTGAGCTTCTCGGCCACGTTGGGCAAGGCGCTTAGTTCGTCGTCCAGCCCGGCAATCTGCTCCTCCAGCGGCGCTATCGCGCTGGCATTGGACTTCAACTCCATCCCCACGTGCCGAAGACCGGCCTCCACCTCGGCAATCTCGTCGGCCTTGAAGTTGTCAATCAAGCCAAGCTGCGAAAGCGAACGGTCGGCGATTATCTCCACCTCGTTCTGGCTGAAGATGTTGGCCTTGAAGACGCCCCCCGTCTTCAGCGTTATCTTCGTCGGCTTCCGGTCCTCGCCCAGGACTATAGGCGGCTCCCCGGCCGTGCGCGTCACAATGTAGTTCAAGCCATCCTTGGTCTCAATGCCCAACTCTATCCGGCCGCCTTCGAGGTTGCCCTCCACCAGCGACTCAATCCTCTTCCGAGCCGCAGCGTCCTCTGGCATGGCGTCCAGCGCATACCGGACGAACTCCAACACCGTCGTCTTCCCCGTCCCGCGCGCGCCGATGACGCAGTTCAGCCCGGGCGCAAACGAGGCCTTCAGGCCGTCAAGAAAGCCGCCGACTACCGTCAGCGACTTCAGGCGGTGGAAACGAGGCTGCGATGTCGTAGGTGATGTGCGCATGAGAAGCTCCCTGTCTGCGGGGCGAATGGTTGGACGCCTCCAGGACGGATTAGATCAGCCGCTGGCTGCAAGCATCTCGGTCACTTCCACGCCGGCCCGATAAGGAGTCGCGCTGCAGCAGGGTTTGCCCAGCGCCAACATTGCATTGGAGACCCTCGGCGCTACCCAACAAGTTCCAGACAGCAGCGCCCACAACCGTGCTGAGGGTGCGAGTCATTTGCTTTTCTGATTGTTTTCAAATTCATTATACAGGCTTCCTTGGGCTACGGCTTTTAGAACCTCCTGCGCCAGCATCTTCTCATCCTCTCCGACAAGGTGAATGATCCTGTTGTCATGAACGATCTGGCCGCCGCGCGCAAACGTTTCCAGGATGGCCATGCACAGCACTCTTTCAGCCGTAGGTGTTTTGACGTTTCTCACAAGTTTCGCAAAACAGGGGAGCGCCCTGTAGCCAGCTCCCTTGCAGGCCATTGCGTAAAGGGCGCTAACGACGGCATAGTGCATGCCGTCGTCGCTTGAACACGCCTCTTCAATGGCCAAGAGAACATCGCAAGCGTAAACGTGCCGCATTTCCACAAGGGTGTCCACGGCCTCCAATCGTTGGCCTAGCGGCAGCCGAACATCAAGAGCATCAACCTTCAGCTTCTCAAGACGCGTCTTAAGCCGGCTTCCACCAAGGTCCTCGGACCTATCGGTCACCCTGTCCTCAACCACAAAAGAACCGGTCGTGGTCCACTTCCCCGTCCAAACGCCGGGTATGGGCTGCATGGTCTTTCGCGTGCTAATCCCACCAGTATCATCCCTAACCGGAACATACTGTAGCATCTCTTTCGCGTCGTTCTTCAGGGTCAACGTGTAATCATACTCGCCAGGGGACCAAGGGACAAACGACGTAGACAGCCAGTTCAAAGGGACATCATGGCGAACCAACAGGAGCGGCGCTTGGTCCACCTCGTTGACCGTCCCGCGATGGCATCGAGACTCAGGATAGCTTACTTCTTCTCCGCCACCGCGCTTCTTCACCTGGATGGTAAGAACGGAGGCAATCGTTGGTGGGTTGCCCTGCAAAGGAATGACCATCGGGGCATCGCCTTGGTTGGTGAGAGTAACAGGTATCGTTGTCTTCTCCCCCACCCATCCCCCAACCGGCCCAATACTAATCTTCAGCATTGGCGCTGGGTTCCCGCGCTCCCGGGGAGAAGAAGAACTGTGTTCCCGGCCGCCGCGATCAACCGGTGCACATCCCCAGAGGCAGAGGAGTGCACAGGAAGCGATCTTCATCAACCGTTCCATGAGGCACCCCCTTACTGAACCTTTGCCCTGCTGGCACGCTCAACCCAGTCCCCGCCTGGATCGGCCTTCGTGGGGTCGTCGTTTCCAGTCGAGGGGTTGTTGTCGTTGTCAACATCGTCCTGCCCACCTGCTCCCTCGTCATCTCCGCGTGGCCGTTGAGGCACGGAGGCCGTTCCGGGGCGTTCCCCAACCAAACCCCACGACCCACCTACAATGCCTGACGAGCATCTCCTATTTACAACCTCCCAAAGCGTATCCACAACCGACGGTCCGGAATCATCGTTATTGCTCTTGTGCGCGCTCCAACATGACATGAGTGAAATGTCGATCTTGTGTGCCCTCGGGACGCTTCCAAGATCATGTGGTTGCAGATTCTGTCCCGGAAGAGTTGTCGGGGTGTTATAGCCATTTCCAATAAACCCGGCCCTCTTGTGCGGCACTCCCTGCGCGTCGCATAGATACACTATGCCGAACAGGTCCATGCCGTCATCCCCAACCTCTATCCCACCGGCGCCCTGTCTATCGTGGAACGGCGAATTCGGATTGTCGACATAATTGCCATGATAACCGTAGAGAAGCTTTCCTCTGGGCGTTAGACAGCGGAAAGCGTCATTGAAAACCATCTTATCTGTGGTGGTATGCAAGACAGGTTCGGGTTTATCCGGCGTGGTTGCGCGTTTGTCCAGATTGACCTTCTTGGCCGTTTCCCACCACTGGATAGGCCCGTTCCTTTTGGGCTCGACTAGCGCCACGTGTCGAACCCTTGCCTCAAACACCTGCTGTGATACAGCAGACTGGTCTATGGTCTGTTCTCCTTCTCCAGCCCCAGGTATCACGAACTTGACTTTGATCTTGTACTTGAGATCAACCTCGGCAGTGTAACGTCGCCCACCTTCTGTTCCTGGGTCAATGAACTTCCACGTCCCTTGGAGATCGGAACGCCCCTGATCATTAATTCCGTTCGCTTCTCCATCAGCATCTACTGTCATAGTATCAACCCATGATGCACCTTGCTTGACCTTGTATGGCGACGTAAGCCCTTTGAAGGTAAGCCCAGTGCTGGTCGGGGCCTGTTTTACTTTTTCTGTGATGTCGTCTTCGAATACTACCGTTGCTGCCTGGGTCCTGGGATCCTTAGCAAGAACCCTCACCCGAGCGTAGGTAACGCTGTCAGCAGGTAGATTTGCCAATTGAACATCATACTTGAGAAAACCGGCATCGGTTCCGAGAAGGTCCTCGGAATCATAAACCGACGGGTAGATGAAGCGCATATCGTCTTTGGTGTCTGATGTCCCCTTGTCGTCTGTACGCATCTTGTTGCCGATAGTCAGGTCAGCAAAAATGAGGGCCGTATCTCTGTCGGCTTGCCACTTCTGCAGTTCCGCCTTTAGCTTGTCTGCTTCGATATCTTGTTTCTTGAGGCTAAGGGTTGCCTTGTCCCAAGCATACTTCACCAGTCGCGGGGGGTCGCCCTCGCGCACAATGATTATGATGTTGTTGGAACCGCCCTTCAGATACCAATGGCCATCGGAGCCTTTCTCAAGATCGTATTCCATGCCGGCCATGTTCAGTGTTCCAGGCGTTTCCTCATCTGGGATTCCTCGCACCCGTACAGTCAGGGGGCGGTAGCAGTTCTGATCACTGACACATCCTCTGCCCACGCCCACGGCCCACTGCGCCTGATATTGCTCAGGAGGGATGGTCGTTAACACCACAGTGGCGCGGAACAACTTCGTCGAAGGGCCGGTCTCGGTAAATACGACTTTGTACGCAGGTGCCAGGTAATCGCCATAGTCGGTAGCGTATTCAGCGACCAACGTATCAATGCCATCGGTCAATCCGTTGAATTCCGATATTTTCATACGCCCCTGCAGTGTGTCCGTTGCGGGATAGCCCCAAAAGGCCAGGGAATCCTCAAAACCGGCCTTCTCCGTAAACGTGGGGTCGCTATCAAGAGGATCGCGCTGCCCAGAATATAGTTTAATACTGTCGGCGACGTTAGCAGTAGGTGCAACCGACATATAGATGTTTTCCACGAGCGTGGCAGGAGGCGATGGGGGGATGCAGGATAGTGAGGCCCTGAAGATGCCAGTGGTAAGGCCCGTTTCGGCAAAAGCCGCGGCAAAGGTCATCGTTCCGTCTCTATAAAACACGAACGACACTTTGGCGGTTAGTGTATCTGCTTGGGCGGACAGCCCTGTGAAGTTATCAATGGCAATCGTTGCAGCCTCGCCTGCAACGATGCCGCGGAACAAGAGCGCGCCTTCCGAAGGGCAAAGCTTCTGAATCCGGTTGTTGCCAGAATCTGATACAAACACGACTCCAGATTGATCAATAGCAATTCCTGCTCCTGCCGAAAAACTGAATTGACCGTCAGCGACCCCAGCGCTCCCCCATGATGCCAGGAACGCGCCGTTGGCGGCAAAGCGCTGGAGCCTATTGTTGCCGGCATCGCAAACATAAATGCCATTGGCCCCATCGATGCAAATGCCACAGGGGGTGGAGAACTCGCCCGAGTCTGTACCTTGGCTTCCCCACTTAAGGATGAAGGTGCCTGCCGCGCTGAACTTCTGGACTCTGTGGTTCCCTGAGTCGGTCACAAACACATTGCCCGCGCTGTCCAGAGCCAGGCTGCGGGGCAGACTGAACTGTCCATCCTCCGCACCCTGGCTTCCCCACTTGGCGGCGAATGTGCCATTCGAAGAGAATTTCTGGATGCGATGGTTGTTCTGGTCAACAACATAGATGTCCCCGCCGACATCAACTGCCACATCTGCCGGTCCGGCAAATTGACCGTCCCCGGCTCCCTGGCTGCCGAACTTCATGACAAAGGTGCCGGCTGCAGTGAACTTCTGGATGCGATTGTTGCCCGTGTCCGAAACATAGATGTTGCCGCCGGAATCTACTCCAATACCCTTGGGCTGGCTGAACTGGCCATCTCCAGCACCATTAGTTCCCCACGTAAGGACAAAGGTGCCGGCAGAATCGAATTTCTGTACTCGGTTGTTGCCACTGTCTAAGACATAAATATTGCCGGAGGCGTCGACGATCACATCGGCCGGCTGGGTGAATTGGCCATTGCCACTGCCTGCCGTGCCCCATGCCGACCTGAATATGAGAGTGGCCTCAGAAACAAGGAACTTCTGAACGCGGTCGTTGCCGGTATCAGCTACATAGACACGGCCCTTTTCGCTGATAGCTATTCCGGCACCCATTGCGAAGCTGAACTTGCCATTGTCCGTCCCCGCCTCACCCCAAGTCATCAGGAAAGTGCCATCTGGCTCGAACCGCTGAACTCGGCCGTTGCCAGAATCGCAGACGTAAAGGCAGACGTTAGCGTTGTCGAAGGCGACTCCGGTCGGATGATCGAGCTTGGCCCAGGTCGCCCCCAAACCTCCCCACTTGAGGAGAAAGGTGCCGGCCGAACTGAATTTCTGTACCCGGTTATTGGCAGTGTCAGTTACATAAATAGTATTATCACTGGCCACGGCAAGGCTAGTGGGAGAGGCGAACTGGCCATCCCCGGCACCCTCGCTTCCCCACTTAGCGATGAACGAGCCGTCCAGGGCAAACTTCTGAATTCTGTGGTTACCTCGGTCAACCACATAGATGTTGCCCCCAGCGTTAGTGGCTACATCGGTGGGGGAACTGAACTGTCCATCTCCTGATCCCTGGGCACCGAATTTCAGAACAAAGACGCCTGCCGAGGTGAACTTCTGGACCCGGTTATTGCCCGTATCGGCAACGTAGACGTTGCCGGAAGAATCAACCGCGAGCCCCTTCGGTTGACTGAACTGGCCATCCTCCGTGCCAGCCGTACCCCAAGCAAGCAGGAATGTGCCAGCCTTGTCAAACTTCTCAACGCGGTCATTACCCGAGTCAAGGACATAGACGTTGCCCGAAGCATCCACAGCCACATCGGCAGGGGCATTGAACTGACCATTACCGGTGCCTGCCGTGCCCCATGCAAGCGCAAACTGCGCCTCGGCAGTCTTCTCGGTAAGGACTGGGTCACCGTCCTGCGGCTCTCGTTCCCCGTAGTAGAACTTCATGGTATCAGCGACCCAAGGACTTGGGTTATTGGGTATGAAGATGTTCTCAGTCAGAGTGCTACCACTGCTTGGAGGAGCGCCAGGTATGATGCGTTTCGTCAGCGTTAGAAGCACTTCATCATATCCTACCCTGTTGGCTGCGTTCTCAGACGTAAGCGCTCTAATGGTATGTGTCCCTTCTGTTAGTGGCACATTAACCGTAATTGGGTCGAAGGTCCCTTTGTATGGATGCTGTCTCCAGAAGGTTGGAGTCCCGTCATCGGTTCGCGTGATCGTCTTGTACGAGCCATCGACCTCTACTCCGTCACATTCCGCGCTGACCCCCGCAATGTCTGCCCCTTTGCCTGCAGGGAAGTTGTCGGCTATGGGGTCTCTGACTTGCCCTCTCAGCACGACACTTGCTGCGTTTGCCCCAATAGTAACATCCGATGCGCTCAAGGCATCAAGAGAAACGGTGGGGCGCGGCGCAGAAATTGTGACGAACTCCGGAGACACCAGTGCGCCGGTCTCATCTGGGATCAGGAACTCAACCACAGGGAAGATGGCACCCATGTCAAGGCCATCAGAAGCAGCATTCCGGCCTGGGGAATTGCTCTGCAGCTTCCACGACTTCCGCAGCGTCATGTCCGTGCCGACATAGGCCGGCTGCCGGTCAGTGATGCAGGTTGCGTCCACCGGGATTTCCGGCACGGTCTGGATGGTGTTAGGCAGCAGGCTCCAGCCGATCTGGCCGGCCAGCGTCAGCCCAGAAGCCTTCTCGATGAAGATGCTCTTGCCGTAGCTGCCGCTGGCACCTACCGGGTAGCCGAGGATGTTGTCGATGAGCTTGACGTAGCCGCCCGTGTAGTACTTCTGGTTCCAGTGGATGCCGTGCCCGCGCGTCTGCCCCGCGCTGTTCTTGCCCTGATTGTTCCAGATCGTGTTGTGCTGGACTTTCACGATGGTCGTGGAGTCATTGTTCTGAAGCGCGTAGATGACGATCCCGCTGCCGCGATAGGCATTGTACTCGCAGCCGTAGAAGAAGCTGTTGACGATGACGTTGTTGTAGAGCGTCATCGTCCCCGAGCACTTGTACAACTGGATGCCGGCGTCGCAGCGGTTGGCCGCGTGCTCCGGCAGCATGTTGATGTCGTGGAAGAAATTCCCCCGCGCGGTCGTGCTGATGCAGTCCTGGAAATAGATTCCGCCGTGGCCCAGCGTGTGCCGGCCCAGCGCGCCCCATGCCTCGCAGTTCTCGATGAGGCCGTTGATTGTGTTGTCCATGTTGAAGGCGTCGCCGCCGGTGTCCGTAGCCCTGCAACGCAGGTACTTCGGCCCGTCGGCGTACTTGAGCTGGATGCCCTCGTCGCCGGTGTCATGGACGAAGACGTCCTCGATGACTATCCCGGTGTAACGGTTGCTGCTGGTGCCCTCGGCGTAGATGGTGTCTGATGTTCCGCCGGCCACATCGAGATGCTCCAAGCGGACGCCGTGGCCGGTGATCCTGATGACGTTAACCGCGGTCTTGGGCTGGCCGGCGTCGTTATCCCGCACCGTGGGGAGCGGAGTGCCGGGCTCGCCCTTGAGCGTCCCGCCGGCCATCGTGATTCCGTTGGTGACCAGGAGCGCGGTTCCCGGAGGCAGCGTGGCCGTGGAACTGCTGACCAGCATGCTGGACAGCCGGGGAGGTGCCTCGTTCACCCGGCAGGCGGCAGCCACGACCACGTCGTCATTGGCCACGGGCTTCTGGCTGCTCGCCCAGTTGTCGGCCAGCGACCACTGGTCGTTCACCGTGCCCTCGAACGAGCAGGTTGCCGCCCGCGCGTCCAGCCCCCAAGCCAACGCCAGAACCGCGACTACTCCGACCATCCACATCCGGCGCATCATCGCACTGCCCTCCAGCCCTTCCGTTCCTTCTCTCCTCTATCGTTTGGCGGCGGCGCGGGCCCTGGCCCACGCCTTCCACTTCTCGACGGCTTCCTTCTGGCCCGCCGGCTCCTTGGCGGCGTCGAAGCCGAAGTTCTCACCCGCGAGCGCAGTCAGCCCTTTGATGCCGGGCCGCCGGAGCCGCGCATCCCCGTTTTCAAGCATGGAGACGAGGCAGCTCACGGCCGTCGGGTCAGCCGCGCCGCACTCGCCTATGATCTCCGCGGCCCTGATTCTGATCTCGCTGTCCGTGGCGGAGTCTAGCGCAACGTGTGCCAGAGCCTTTACCGACTCCGGCTGCCGCGCCTTTTTCAGCGCCCGGTCCTTCTCCTCTTTGGAGTCCGCGCCGGAAAGCGCCGTGGCCAGGTCGTCGAACAGCTCGCCTGACCTCGTGTCCGAGGCAGGAATGGTTTTCTCAGCGGGCTTCGGCTCTTCCTTACAATGTGATGGGGCGGCTCCGCCTGGGGGAACGATCTTCGCTGCCTGGCCATTGGCCGCCGATGGCCTGGATGCCTCCGCGTTTCCACCGCGCGTGGCGAAGCGGTAGGCGAGGATTCCGGCAAGGACGATCAGAAGGACAACAAGAACGGCGACAGCGATACCGCGACCACGCATGGACTCTTCCCCCCGACGCCACGACCTGGGTTTTCCGTCCCGGATGCGCGTCCCGACGTGGGCGCTATCATGGCCGCGGAGAGGAAGTTGTCAAGGGAAATCGCTCTCAAACCGCTTCGAAGATCGCATCGGACGCGGCCGGATGTTCCCGTTGTGGAAACGGGCGCGGCCGAACTGCACCAAGTTGGTGCGAAGTTGCACAAAAGACCCCTGTGCAGTGGTGCAGCGTCTGCGTTGCTGACAGGCGATCAAAAGACCTCCGGAGTCGGATACTTGGGCGGCAGCGGCGGCTTGGGTTTGCGCCCGGGATCGTCCGGCCCTTTCACCTCCGGATGTTTGGCGATGGGTGCCGCCGGCTCGGCTTGGCTCCAACGGCCGTCGAACCGCCCCTCGATCACCACCGAGTCATAGCGGATGCCTTCCTGCCCCTTGCAGCCCAGGGCCACGGAGCCGGAAGTCAGCACCTCGTCGTCCGCGGTGAAGAGGAGCTTGCCGTCCATCTTGACGTAAATGGCCTTGCCCTTCCGGCCCATGTTGATGGTGTAGAGCTTGCGGGGGTCGTAATCGCCCTGGAAGCTCCACAACTGGTCGCCCTTGGCCCGGCGACCGATCACGCGCCGCGCCTCCCAGTTCTTGCCATAGTCCGAGTTCATCAGGAACGTGTAGGTCTGCTGCCGGCAGTAGTGGGCAATATGCACACTTAGGCAGTCGTTGTCGACGGGGATCAGTTTCACGGTCACGTCCACATCGCCAGTGAATCCGGCGCACGTGGCCAGCACCAGGGCCATGTAGTCCTCGTTGTTGCTCTCGTTGCACTTCTGAACCAGCCAGCCGTCCTCGATGGCCCACTCGCCCAACGGGTTGATGACATACCAGTCCTTGAGCTCGTCGGCCTTGGCGAAGTCGTAGGTCAGCCGGTACTTGCCGCCATCGAGCTTCTCGACCTTCGTCGCATGCAGCCGGGCGAGGATGTCCTCGTCGGCGAGCGTTTCGGGCAGAGAGAAGCCCGGCTTGCCCCGGTAGGCCTTGCAGATGGCGCCCAAAGCCGTCCGGCGTTTCTGTGCAGCGGCCTCGGCCGAATCGGCGGGGAAATCCATGAGCATCGGCCGGAAGCTGAGGCCGTCGGGATTGGCCCTGAGCGCGAAGACCCGGCCTCCGGCGACCTCGGCCTCCCACTTGGACTTGCCCTGGGCGGGCGTTTCCGCCCAACCGATGTCGAACTTCTCCAGGAGATCCTTCCCCTCAGCCACCCATGTCTTCAAGACCGAACCGCGGAGCGCGTCGCCCTTGATAAGGTCGTCCACGACCACCTGGCAGACCAGCATGTGGTAAGCCTTGTCGGCGTGGACCTGCAGCTTGGCCTCCGGTTCCAGGGACAGGCGGTGGGCGTTGCCGTCAACGTTGATGGCCGCCGCCTCCTCGGCGTTGAACTTGACCTCCTCGATAGCCACGCCCTTGACGCGGCCGACGAAGGCAACGTCTGCTTTGTCGATCAGGGCTACCGTTGGGTCCGCGGCCGTTTCCACGGCGAATGCCACGGTTGAGAGCACCAAGCCGAGAAAGAAAACCGACAACCGCAATGCTCGGCGCATCGTGACGCCCTCACGGCGCAGGTGGGGCCTGCGCCTTCTGGCCCCTGGCCTTGTCCAGGCGCTCCAGCGCTGCCTTGCCGGCGCGTTGCAGGCGCACCGACGAAGACTTGGCGGCCTCCTCGAAGGCAGGGCGACCCTCCTCGTCGGCCCACTGGCTCAAGGCCACGATGGCCGCAATGCGAAGCACCTCGTTCGAGGAGCGGACGTGCTTGCGAACCTCAGGAATATGTTCCCGCAAGTCCAACTCCTGGACGCAGCGAATGGCAAGGTCGCGCACTGCGTCGGCACTGGCCTCCGAAGACACGAGCCATGCGAGGGCAGTTTCTTGGCCCTTGGGATCGCGCATGCGCACCAAGGACAAAAGAGCTTCACGACGTACCTCGACATGGCGGTCGGCCAGGGATTGATGCAGCACGGTAACGATCTGCTCTCGCTCGTCAGGACCGGCCTTCTCAAGTTGCTTCCAAAGGTGCTGGATGCAGAAGGATCGGAAGCGCGAGCCTTCGGCCGGATTGCCAAGAATCTCGATGAGAACGTCCGATAGCCCATCGTAGCTGGACCGACGAAGTAGGTTCGCAACCTCATTGCGGACGACATCATGGTCCTCATGATCGGCGAGTACTTTGGCGAGTGCCGCCGCATCACTGCTGTTCTGAATGATCGGCAACTTAGCAGTGGAATCTCCACCGACACGGATGCTCACCTTTGCATTTCGGTTCACGAGAGCTATCAGCGCAGGGTCAGAAACTGTTGGTGCCGAATAGCGCCCTCGTGACCTTGTTGATGGGGAAACGGCACATTCCTGGCCGGGCCGGTCTTGTTGTCGACGCCAAAACATCTCCCAGAGAAGCAGCCCCGACGCCACTACAATCAAAACAAGGGCCATGAGCGCAATTGACTTGCTGAACGACAAGCTACCGCCTCACTTCTGATGATTGGTCCTTGGCGCGCTCCTTATCTTCATCTGCCTCCTTTGCCACAGCCTGAACAACGTCTCTCAGCATCATCCTCCGGAAGAATAGCCGCTTCCGCAACGCGTCCTTCTTGGCCTCAACGGTTTCCGCGCGCACCTGGGACCACAGATTAAAGCAGACAAAGGTTCTTCTTGCGGTGTCCGGCAACCCAGCGAATTCCTCGCCCAGAGTATCTGTCAGCGGACCTTCCCCCGCGTTTGTTATCGCATCTGCCAAGTGCTTTTCCGCGTTTACTCCCGCTATCCGGGATGCCTTCATCAAAGCATCTCCGTCGGATATAGATGCCAGGAGTTCGACGGCACTGAGCGCTTCTGCGACGACCAAGCCAGTCTCTCTGAACTGTCGGTCGCGCCCACAAAACGAATTCGCATCCCCACCCACAGATGACTTGCCGGCCACCAGTATGGCACCCTGCCACACTCGATTTACTTTGTACAGGCTGCCTTCCAGCTTGTCGTATCCTCGCGCCTTTCTCTCTTCGCTATCGACTTGGTTCAGGAACAGCAGGTACCGGGTTCCCTCCAGACAGGACAAGTGGCAGTAACCCTCTTCCCCCGTGTGAACGGGGTCTCTCATGATCGAGAAATTCCGTTCATGGACTTTGCCCTCGCCAACGGACAACCTTCCCTTGTACACGCGGTGTATCTGCTTGGGCTGAACAACAAGGTCATACCCAAGCCGGGCCACCTTGAAGTTCTCCAATTCGCAGAGCAATACCAGCTCCGACTCCGCGTACATCCGCGTGACATTGAAAGTTACATAAGGGGTTTGGGGTTCTAGAGGTTCGCCGATACGCCGTGTCCCGCCCGACATCTCTGGGAAACTGTGGTATTTCTTCCGCCACTGACTCCAAGCCTCCTGTTCCTGCTTGGAATTCGCGGCACTCCCAGCCAATTCGGCAGCGCAAAGCGGACAGGAAACGCATATGGCCGCTAGCAGCAACGCTGGGACGCGCATCAATGCATGCCCGCTACGTACACTCACGGCTGCCCTTGGTACTGCGTTTCTATCCACTTATCGCTCCTTTCCCTCACCCCTTTCGGCTCAACGTTGTATTCCGCATGATATGCACGTTTTTCGCGCTCGACCAGATTGCCAAACTCTGCGCGGAAAGCGGCGACCTGCTCGTTGAAGAACGTGTTGTACTCGTCAATTACCTTGTTGATGAGTTCGGTTTTCGTGGGAGCGGTGAAGTTCTTCACCCGGTCATAGAAGGTATCGTCATTGAAATACTTAGGGACGCCATTCGCTAACGTTTCCCATTCGTCTCTGTGAACGGTTTCGTGAGTCAGCGTTTTGTTGTAGAACTGACTTTCCTGTGAAGTCCCTATGCTCCTAACAGCAGGTTGTCGGAACATATCACCCTTGCCGGTAATCTTCCAGATGGCGCCGTCCTGCTGAGTGGCCACAAGAGTGACATTCTTCAGGGATGCTGGAGTGGTGCTGCCTCGGTCGTTCACGTCCACATAGAAATACTTGCCGCTAGATCCCGTGCCTGCCTTAAGGGGGGCCTTGTAAATACTGCCGCCTTGAAATGTCACGTCACATAGGAGTTCATAGGAGCATTTCTTTGAGGTATTGTCAATCCAGCGCAGACTATTGTCTGACTCGCCTCCCGGGGGTGCTGGATAGTCGTCGTCCGCAACATCGCCATGACCGTACCATTTGAAGTCCGAAACCCCGGTCTCTTTCTTGTCTGCAGCAGTAAACGGGAAACTTGGCCCGTTAATATTGGGCTCGTGAACTCTTGCGTACCATCGGTAGGCTGTGGCTAGAGGTGCCGCTTCGACCGGGCTAATCTCCAAAGAAAAGGTCATCCCTTGAGGGGAAACCGATTCATCTTGAAGCAGAGCGTGTGAGCAGATAATCCGTGCTTCGGCAACCAAGATTCGATCCGCAAAAACGGTTTTGTCAATTTTAACATTGTACTTCTTGGCAGTGCTGCCGGCCTTAGTGGGCTCAGAGAAGGGGGTGTCTTTGGGCTGGCGACAATCTACCTCAATCTTACTTACCAGTTTTTTGTCACCAACACCATTCTCAAAATACGCCTCCTGCTCTGCTCCCGTGCTATCCTGAATCTCGATGGGGTGCTTAGTGCCGTTCTCCCCCGCACTAACGGTAATGGTAACTGTTAGGTTCTGGGGAGCCGCAGAACCAACAGCGAACACAATCTGGTTAACTGTGACACGGCATCCGTTGCCATTAATGTTACCTTCCTGGCCGACTGGTACGGGAGGTTCATGATTGGGATTGTGCACATCGATGTTAAAGCAATACCGGTCTTCGCCATCCGGCATTTCTATATCAAGGAGGTATTCGCCGATGTTCTCTCCGGTCTCCGGGTCTGGGACCGAGACGAAATCGGTGGAAGTAAGAGTGTTGAGAGACGTCGCGCCGCCTCGGAACGTGGACTGAGATGCAAACATAGTAAAGAGAACGCCCAATTCCGGAGTGTAAGGGCGCATGGTGATTTTCGTGGTGCCAATGTTCACATCATCGTCAAGTAGAGCGAAGGCCCGCGCGGGCACATCAAGGGTAAACTCGCTAACCTCCTGCCCCGCCAAGGCCGGTCCATTGGCCCCTCCGATCCTAGCGGTGAGCACCGGCGTCCCGCGCAGCTTAGGCTTCAAGTTGAGACTCGCGCCGTTGGCGGTATAGTTGGCGACGGAGGCGTCGAGCCAGAAGGTATCCGCCGGCTGGAACGCGACATTGACGGCTTCGGCCGCCGGGCTGACCAGCACTTCCTTCTGGCGCGTGTAGTTTACCTGGCAGGCGATTGGCCCTTGCAGGTTGACTGAGACCACGACTACCGTGACCGACCCGACCTCGTTGCCGTCGATCTTTGCGGTCACGGTAAAGCTGCCGGTGGTGTTGTAGGCCTTGGCGAACTTGTCGCCGGGCGCGCCGGACAACTCAAACGTCCCGTCGCCATCGCCATCGATCTGGAGCGCGGCGCCCGATCCTGTCGCAGTCAGCAGCAGGCTATCGTCCTTGCGAATGCGAACCGTGTCCGTGCTCCACGACTTGCCGGTGAGGTCGGTCGGCGTCCAGGTGATATTCTGGTTGGCGACGTTGGATTCGCTGAAAGCGTTCTGAACGGTGACTTGGACAGCAGTCGTCGCGGTCGAGGAGAGCGTTACGCCGAGGGAAGCTCCGCCAGCCGAGGCGTTGTCGGCAAACCACTTGACCGGGGTCCACCGCGTGGCGGCAAACGCCGTGCCGCCGTTGACAACCACGCTGACGCTGTTCACGTCGCCGCTGTTGGCACCTTCTACCCACGCCGGGCTGGTGACGCTTTCGGCCGAGGTGGTGATGGCCACTTGCGCCGGGGAGGTGAAGATGACGTTTTGGTTGTTGCCGGAGTCGGTCGAGTACAGGGCGACCAGCGGCCGGCCCTCGGAGGCGTTGGCGTCCTTGATGTCCGCGTAGCGGGCGGTCTGGTAGTCGCCGGAGATCAGCTGCCACGGTTGGCCGGTCGTGCTGGCGCGCAGACTGAGGAGGTTCCCCGCCGTACCCTGGAGGTTCAGCACCCCGGCGACCTGCTGAATCTTGCCGCTCTCGAAGGTGAGGGTGGCCGCGCTGGCGACGGTCTTGGTCAGGTTGCGGAAGGTGTTGTTGCCGCTGACGGTCTGGTTGCCGCCGTCGAGGGTGACGGTGTTCAACCCCGGCTGAAGCGTCCCGGCGTTCGACCAGTTGCCGGCCACGGCGATATTCTGGCCGGCACAGGCCAAAGCGCCCGCACCGATGGTCAGGTTGCCGTTGACATCGAGCCCCGCGGCATGGGTCCACTTGGCCGAGACATAGTTCAGGTTGACTTTGACGACCTTGCCGGTCCAGTTGTCTGTGGCGAAGTAGGCGAAGCCGGAGGCCGGGTCGATGCAGGCCGTGTCCAGGTATTTCTCATTGTAGCCGAAGGTCACCGAGTCGGTGCGCGTGAAGTCCGAGAGCTTGACCTTTATGACGCTGCCGGGATTGGTGTAGGTGCCGAAGTAGGCGTAGCCGCCGCCGGCATCCATGACCGCCGAGTAAAGCTCGTTTTCTCCGGTGTTCATGGTCAGCGCCGCGTCGCGGGTGAAGTCCGAAAGCCGAACGCGGACCACCTTGCCCGGCGATGTCCGGGTCCCGAAGTAGGCGAATCCGCTGGCGGCGTCGATGACCGCGTTGCGGATGCGATCCTCGCTCGTGTTGAAAGTCAGCGTGCCGACCTTGGTGAAGTCGGAGAGCCGGACCTTGACCACCTTCCCGGGGTAGGTCTGGAGGCCGAAGTAGGCGTAGCCCGCCGCGGAGTCCGTGCAGGCGCCGAGGACTTCGTTTTCGCCGGAGGCCAGGGTCAGCGCAGACTCACGGGTGAAGTCGGACAGGCGCACCTTGATGACAATGCCCGGGGAAGTGCGGGCGCCGAAATAGGCATACCCGTTGGCCGCGTCGAGCGTGGCGGCCCAAAGGTTGTTCTCTCCGCTGTTGAGGGTGATGGCTCCTACCCTAGTGAAGTCCGAGAGCCGAATCTTGACAACCCGCGCCGGTGAAGTGCGAGTGCCCAAGTACATGAAGCCGTTGGCGGAGTCCAACACGACCGCCGGGCCGACGTCGTTTTCCCCGGAGGCCAGGGTGAGCGAGCCCACGCGGGTGTAGTCCGAGAGCCGGACCTTGGCGATCTTGGCCGGGGAGTTCTTGCTCCCTATATAGAGGTAACCCGCGGCCTGGTCGATGGCGACCATGTCCGCGTACTGCTCGTCGGAGTTGCAGACGAAGACCGCCGAGCGGCTGATGCCGCCGGGAGGAGTCAGGGTCAGGTTCTGGTAGGAGGTGACCGGAGCGCCGACGGCCAGGGCCACATCGTCGCCGCCCTTGTACTCCACCGTGTTCGGCGTGTTGGTGGTGGTGTCGAGGGTGCCCGCGCCGAACAGCGGCTCGCCGGAGTCGGTCAGGAGCAGCTTGCCGTTGGCTCCCAGCCGGAAGGTTCCGCCCAGAACCAGAGAGCCGGTCATGGTGGTGACGCCGGCAGCCTGGACTACAACCCCACTGTATAAGGAG
Organism: Planctomycetota bacterium; assembly: GCA_022703445.1. GTDB lineage: Bacteria > Planctomycetota > SZUA-567 > JAKLDR01 > JAKLDR01 > JAKLDR01. Next base: position 29,311 of record JAKLDR010000039.1, read on the forward strand.
GAGATTTCGATGCGGTCCACCGTGCTGTTGGTGTCGACGGTGCAGTTGCCGGCACCGCCTCCGTCGAAGAAGGCCTTGTCGCCGCTCTCCGGGACTGTGACCCCGCCGGCTCCGCCTGAAGTAGCCGACCAGTTGGCGGTGCTGCTCCAGTTCCCGGCGCTCGCCGCTACCCAGTAGCGGTCGGCCGCCTGGGCGACCGAGCCTCCGAACAAGAGAGGCATCCCGACGAAAAGAGCAGCGACGATCACCACTGTCCGTTGAACACGGCTCATCCGGCACCTCCTCCAGCAAAATGTTCCGCGACTTGCGACGGCTACGCTTCCATTCGTCGCCTTTGGTTCGCGAGCCTGGGCTCCCATCGGCATCCCCCCGAGCCGCCGCTCTGCACATCCCAAGGTGTTGAGTGGGCGGATTGTACCTCCCGGCGAGCCGTCGTCAAACGAAATCCGGAGGGAAACAGGAGGAAAACCGGTCTCGGAAACGAAGGAAGTATAATCTGCAGGCGGCAGGACTGGCGAAGCGTACCAACCTGGTGCAAACGCGCACCATTGCCGCGCTCAGATGGTGCAGGACGAGGGGTGTCAGCCGGTTGCTGTTCCCGGCAGGCCTATGCGCCCCATTGAGCTGCATGCTGATTTGCCGGGCTCTCCGGCGCAACGGCGTCCCAGTCGAGGAAGAGTTCCGAGGCAGGCCCCTGCTCGGTGGGGGTATAGGCCGCGACGGCAACATACTCCGGCGCGGTCTGGGCGCGGACGGTCTGGTACTCGCCCTGGCCGGCCGCATAGGCCACAGTCTGGTCGGGCGGGCCGGAGGTATCCACAGGCGACGTGGGGCTGAACCACAGGCCGAACTGGAAGGCCCCCGGCTCGTACTCGGCAACCACATTCCACTTGATGACGCTCTGGAAGGAGACGATTTCCCGGCGCAGGTTCTGGATGGCGGGCAGGCCCTGGAGCGGTTCCCCGCCGCCGCCGATCTCGCCGGCGATGAGCGTGAGCACGTTCCGGCCCCGGCACTCCTCCCAGTACCACTCGGCCGGCCGGACCTCGATCTCCCACACGCCGTCGGCCAGGGGCACGTCGGCGAGCTGCTTCGGGTCGGCGTCGGCCGAGATGAAGCCCAGCCGGACGACCTCGCCGGTGTCGGCGTTCCTGGCGTAAAGTGCCCAGCCCGGGGGCACATGGGCGTTGTTGCGCGTCGGGACGATCCCCTCGACCCGGCCGAGCACGCCGAACCTGGCCGGCACGAGGCCGTCCGCGGGTTGGCGCACGTCGAACCGCCCGGGCAGGACTAGCCCCTGGCTGGACCGCGCCGAGAAACGCGCCCAGTGGCGGCCCTCGCGCGCCTGGCGGGCGCTATACCGGCCGGATGAGACCACCACGGTCGCGATCTTGACGGCCTCGAACCGGCTGGCGCGGGCGTGTTCCCTGGCCTGGCGGGCCGAGACCCGGGCCGCGTTGCCGGTCTGCGCCGGGGCGTAGACGGAGAACCGGTTTCCGAAGCCCGCGGCGTTCTTCTCCCGGATGGCCTCGAAGCGGGCGGCCACGGCGGCATCGAGCGCAATCCTCGTGCCGAAGCGCGCCGTCGAGCCGGCAAACACCCTGAAGGACTGCGGGGCTGGGACGGATTCCAGGATGTAGGAGCCGTAGGAGCCAGAATAGAGGTAGATCACGATGTAGTACCAGCCCTCCTTCGTGGGCGTGTAGGTCATCTTGGCCATCCCGCCGCCGTCGTCGCCGGAGTTGTTGTCGTAGAGGAGATAGCTGCCGCTGGAGTCGTAGAGGTAGATGTAGGGGTCGAACGCGGTCGGCAGCCGAGTCTGGAAGACGTAGGTCTTCCCGGCCAGGAGGTAGAGCGCCCAATAGTCCTGGTAGTTCCCACCGCCGCCGTAGGCCGTGAGCTTCCCGAATACCCGCGTGCCGCCCGGGTACTGGGTATGGTCCCAGCTAAAGGCGTTCTGGATGGAGGAGCCGTTTTCCAATCCCGGCATGCTCAGCTCCAGGAGTACCTGGTGTCGGCGACGATCCCGGCGCGGCCCTGGTGCCCGTCCATGATCCACTCGCGCCGCCAGACGCCCTGGAGCTTGCCCGAGGCGAGGTTGCCTAGGTCGAGCGCGGTGGTCTTATCCCAGGCGGCGCGGAAGGCCACGCTCGCCGGCTGGACGGTCTCCGCGGCCGGGTTCTCGTACTGGTTGGCGGCGGGCTTGTTCATCCCCAGGTCCACGTCGGGCAGGAGTTCGATGGCGTTCCCCGCCGCCCAGGCGACCGCCGCGTAGCCCCGCAGCCCGAGGGCCGAGGCCCCGCCGGCGCGGGCCATGTTGACGCTGGAGACCCGGAGGTACTCGGCGTTCTGGAAGGTCCCGACCACCTTGCGCAAGAGCAGCGTCCCGGCCGCGTCGCCGCCGGCCCAGGTGCCGCTCACGAGCACCACCTGGTCCACCACGGCGGTCGCGCCGGAGGTCGCCCCGGAGAGCACGTCGCCCTGCTTGATCTCGCTGGTGCCGGTGTTGAAGGCCAGCGTGGCCCAGTCCACGCCCAGACAGTAGAGCGTGTTCCCGGAGCGGTAGTTGACGTAGCGGCAGTCGCCAACGCCGGCGTTGACCGTCTTGTTCTTCAGCCAGAAGCCCTTGGTGGGCCAGCCCGTGGCATCCGTCACGTCGAAGGAGCCCGCCCCGGTGCCCAGGCTCCCCGAGGCGATGGTCGTCGCCGCCCCGGAGGGCTTCCCCGCGTAGACGGTGAGGTCTACCATCGAGTCCACCGCATCGGCGTTCCGGACGCACTCCAGGCGATAGCGGGTCTTCCCGCCCACGTCGTTCTTGGTCTCGTAACCCTCGTAGTCCGGCGTGAGCGTCCGCTCCGGGTAGGCCAGCGTCCAGGTGTCGGTGCGGTCCACGGTCGGGAGAGACGCGGCGTTCACGTCCACCTGGATGAAAGCCTGGCCGTCGGCGGCGAAGACGATGCCGTCGGTGACGCTGGCCGAGACATCCAGCCCTACACCCAGCGCCTGCGAGCCCATCTTGATCCGGAGGATTTGGAGGCCCCTGGTGTACTGGACGGTGAGCGTCCCCTCGCCCAGGAGCGCCGAGGCCTTCTTGATGGTGACCCCGGTGATGTTGACGCCGGAGACGGTCTTCAGCTCCGGCAGTACGCCGCCCATCAGCATCCCGAAGGTCTCGTGCGAGGAGCGCCAGTTGCCGCCCAGGACCAGCCGGAACGTGTCGCCGGCCGCCGGCACAGTCGGCAGATCGCGCGAGAGCGTGAGCTTGTCGGCGGCAGCGTCGAAGCTCTTCACGTGGAAGAACTGCCCCTGCAAGGCCGCGGTGGGCGTGTTCCCAAGGAACCATCCGACCGCCCCGGCCCAGTAGCCGTCGGCCTGGGTGAGCGCGGCGTCCACGATGGCGTTCAGGGCGCCCCCCGTGTCGGCCGTGTAAGTCGGCAGCGCGTCGCCGTCGGCGGCGAGGTTCTTCGAGGGGAAGTAGACGCGGAGCTTGTCGGCAGTCGGGGTAGCCATGTTCACGCCTCCAATGCGAACGTGTAGGTTCCCGGCGTCGTGCCGTCGGCGACCGAGAGGTGCGCCGGGACGCCGGGCATGTCCGTTACGAAGTAGACCCAGGCCTGGCGAGCGGACTCGTTGTCGCACTCGTCCACGGCCTCCACCCGGAAGAAGTGCCAGACGCCGCCCTTGCCATCAAGCTCGGCCGGGCAGGAGATCTCGCAGCGTTCGATGCCCTGCAATGCCGGCCGGTCGTAGACGATCTCCTCGGCGGCCTCGCCGAACTTCCGGTGATAGATGCGGTAGCGCACCGCGTCGGGCACGGCGTTCCAGGCCAGGGCCGGCCGAGTGTTGGGCGCGGAGTGGACCGGCTCCGGCCGGACCGAGCCGTCCGGGAAGTCGTGGACCTCGACTGCGGCCATGTCGTCGGCGGCCAGCGGCACCTTGACCATCCGTTCGCCCGCGACCGGGCAGAACGGCCCCAGGACGTGCTTGCCGTCGATGAACACCCAGGAGACCGACTCGGCCGACGGCGCGGCCCAGGACAGGTCGCAGTTGCGGTCGTCGCGCGGGGTGATCCGAAAGCTCGCGTTCAGCATGGCCTTAAACCTTCTGCCACTGGACGTACCACATAGCGTCCGTGCAGTTGTAGGAGCCGTAGGGGCAGATGATCGGCCCGATCTGCCAGTCCTCGCGATAAGGGCAGAAGCCGATGTAATACTCGCCGATGGTCTGATACCAGATCTCGATGCCCTGCTCGTGGTCCTCCTCGTCGATCCACCGCCACTCGCCGATCATGCCGTTGCCCGGCCCGCTGCAGACCTTGATGATGACCGGGTAGTACTGGTCCTCGTCCTTCTTCTTGGTCTTCAATGCCACGACGACACCGTCGGCCGCCAGGCCGCCGAAACCCACGTCGTCCTGCTTCGTCATGGAGACGACCTTGAGCCCCACCGGCGCGCCATCCGCGGCCAGGAGCGGCACGACGAGGTCCTCGGCCTTCTCCGGACGGACCATTCGGTAGGCGACCACCTGGCCGTCCGCGGCCAGCATGGGCATGAGCAGGTTGCCGGCCTCGATGCTCACGGCGATCCCTCGTCGTCGTCGCTGCCGGGAATGACCGCCAGGCTGAACTGGTCGCCCTGGCCGGCCCCTCCGCTCGTCGCCGCCTGGACCTCCACCTGGCCGCCGGAGGCGTCGTAGACGGCCCGGAGCACCGGCACCAGGCCGTTGAAGAAGACGTAGGCGAACTGGCCGGCCGGCGAACTCTGCACCGCCAGGACCAGGAATCCGAACTTGGTCTTCCCGAGCGCCCAGGAGCCGGAAGCGGTCCCCACCATGTCGCCGGCGGCGAGTTCCGAGCCCTCGGCCAGGAAGCGCATCAGCGGCGCGAACCGCATCCGCCGCGACTCACCCGGCGCGAGCGGCGCCCCCACGAGCGGGATCACGTTCATCTGGCTGTCTTTGCTGGGCTTCGAGACCGTGAAGGCGAACGGCGCCTCCGGGTCGGCCCCGGTCAAGGCCATCGCCCCGCCCTCAGGGATGGTCTCCCCGGAGCCGTTCGTCACCTTGAGCCGCAAGCCGTCGTCGACCGGGAAGTGGACCACCCCCCACTTCCGGCCGGTCCCCGACTCCTTCCAGAGGATGCGCGCCGTGCCGGCGCTGGCCGTCTTGAGGCATCCGGTCTCCCCGGCCTCGAAGCTCGCGTAATCGTCGTACTCCTCCTGGACGTCGAGATGCACGGGCGTCACCCCGAAGACCATCCCGCGCCCCAGCCCGTCCTTCTTCAGCGGCTCCTGGAGGACCGCGTACTTCATCTCGTGGTCGCCGTCCGCCGCTTCCCGGACATCGAGGGCGACCTTGCTCTGGAACTCGAGATCGTTCTCCTGCGGGGAGATCACCGCGTCGCCCAGGGCCAGGATCGCGAACCGGTCCTGGTCGGCGGCCGAGCGGTTCCGGACGAAGACAATCCCGCTCTGCGCCCCGCGGCCGCCGGCCTCGGCGCTCTGCCCGAGCGCCCGGCTGCGGTGGTAGTTGGCCGCATCGACGAAGGCGTTATAGGCCGCCGCGGGTATCCGCAACGCCTCGCCCTTGACCGCCTTCTTGAGATCGTCCCCGGCCACGGCTCAGCTCCCGATCCCCAGGGCGGCGAAGAACCCCGCCTGGTAGACCTTCTCCACGTAGACCGCCACGGGCTTCTTGATCAGCTGCTTCTTCTGGTCGTCCACGTCGTCGGCGTACTGCACCCACATGTAGTCCCAGCCCTGCTTGGTGATGGGCCCGATGGCCCCGACCATGATGTCGTTCCGGTTGGGCTGCGCCGCGAACTTGTAGTTGATCTCCCAGTCCTCCAGGCCTTTCCTCGCCCCTGCGGCCCCCAGGAACAGGCATTCGCCCGGCTGGAAGCCCCGGAACCAGTCCGCGTTCACCGTCCCGGTCAGCCGGAAGAGGTTCCCCCGGTACGTGGCCGTGACCGCGACCGCCGGCAGGTAGTGCGTCTCGGAGAAGCTGTAGACCGGGACGGTGATGTCCACCCCGGCCACGCTCTCGCCGTCGAACCCGATGGCCCCCTCGAGCTTGTCCGAGGCCGCCGGCCCGTACTTCCCCCGGGTCTGGATGCTTTGGGTGACGTGCTGGCTGCCGCCGCCGGTATCGAAGGAGACCACCGGCTCGTTCCCCGGCTGGACATCGAGCGTCTCATAGCGGACCGAGACCTTCCAGGTGCTCTCGTTGATCCGCTCGACCACCTCGATGGACTTCCGGGGCATCCCGCCGTACCAGGCCGGCGTCCCGGCCAGGGCCATCGCCTTGACCTGCGACTCGTCGGAGGCCCCCCGGACCACATACGGGATCTCCGCCGACGACTTCTCGGCGAGCGTCTCGCTGCGGCCCTGGAAGAGTTCCTCGATCACGGCGGGCATGGCGTCACTCGAAGGCCAGGTTGTTTTCGAGCATCCGGTCGGCGATCTTCTTGGTGTGCTTGGCCGCCTCCTCGGTCGCCTTGGCCGTCCGATCC
>JAKLDR010000004.1 GCA_022703445.1 Planctomycetota bacterium
ACCGAGAAGGAACTGGAGGAGGCCCTCGCCCACCAGACCAAGAACGGCGGCGCCCTGGGCCGCGTGCTCATCGACCTGGGCGTGGCCACCGAGAACGACATCCTGCTGGCCATCGCCAAGCAGGCCGGCATGGACATCATCGATCTGGAGCACCTGGAGATCCCCAAAGAAGTCCTGTCCATGATCAGCCCCTCGGTGGCCCAGGTCTACCGCATCGTCCCGGTCAGCTTCGAGAACGGCTCCCTGACCGTGGCCATGGCCGACCCGCTGAACGTCAACGCCATCGACGACCTGCGCTTCATGCTCAACTGCGAGGTCTCGGGCGCCGTCTCCAACGAGCAGGCCGTCCAGGAGGCCATCGACAAGTACTACGGCGGCCAGAAGGAGAGCATCCAGGACCTGGTCAAGGACATCGACACCGACGAGCTGCAGGTCCGCGAAGAGGAGGAGATGACCGACATCTCCGACCTGGAGAAGCTGGCCTCCTCCGCCCCGGTGGTCAAGCTGGTCAACCTGGTGCTGTTCACCGCCATCCGCGACCAGGCCTCGGACATCCACTTCGAGCCCTTCGAGGACGAGTTCAAGATCCGCTACCGCATCGACGGCTCGCTGCTCGAGATGCAGCCGCCCCCGCGGCAGCTGGCCCTGGCCATCATCAGCCGCATCAAGGTCATGTCCAACCTGGACATCGCCGAGCGGCGCGTGCCCCAGGACGGCCGAATTCCGCTTAACATCGGCGGCAACACCGTGGAACTGCGCGTCTCGACGCTGCCCACCATGTTCGGCGAGAGCGTGGTGATGCGCGTGCTGGACCGCACGGTCATGGGCCACGACCTCAACCGCCTGGGCCTGCGCGACGACGAGATCTCGGTCATCCAGGAGCTGATGCACAAGCCCAACGGCATCATCCTGGTCACCGGCCCGACCGGCTCGGGCAAGACCACCACGCTGTACTCGGCTCTCAACTACATCAACGAGGTGGGGCTGAAGATCATCACCACCGAAGACCCCGTCGAATACGATCTGGACGGGATCATCCAGGTGCCCATCAAGGAGGACATCGGCGTCACCTACTCGGCCTGCCTGCGCGCCATCCTCCGCCAGGACCCCGACAAGATCCTGGTCGGCGAAATCCGCGACCTGGAAACGGCCCAGATCGCCATCGAGTCGTCGCTGACCGGGCACTTGGTGCTCTCCACGCTGCACACCAACGACGCCCCCGGCACGGTCACCCGTCTCATCGAGATCGGGATCGAGCCCTTCCTGCTCTCCGCCACGCTCGAGGCGGTGGTAGCCCAGCGCCTGATCCGCGTGATCTGCACCAAGTGCAAGGACGTCTACAAGCCCAGCGAGGAGAGCATCATGGAGCTGGGGCTCTCCCCCCAGGAAACCTCCGGAAAGACGTTCTACTACGGCCGGGGCTGCGAGAACTGCAACAAGACCGGCTACCGCGGTCGCTCGGCCATCTACGAGATGATGCGCATAACCTCGAAGCTCCGCCAGTCGATCATCGAGCGCAAATCCACCGACGTGCTCCGGGCCGAGGCCCAGGCCGGGGGCATGCGCACGCTGCGCGACTCCGGGCTGCTGAAGATCTTCGACGGCTTGAGCACCATCGAAGAGGTTGTCAAACAGACCTTGACCTTCGAGTAGTCCCAGGGTACCTTTTAGGGCCGGTTGCGTACCGGAGAGAGGCTGGAGGCTGAGCCATGCCCACCTTTACCTTCGAAGGCATTGACGCCCAGGGCCGCGAGGTCAAGAGCGAGGTCGAGGCCGGCAACGAGCAGGAGGCCCTTGGCCGCATACGGGGCATGGGCGTCCGCCCGGTCAAGGTGGCCGCCAAGAGCGGCCGCGGCGCGGTCGTCACCCCCATGGCCGGCAAGAAGAGCGCCGGCATCCTGGCCGGCATCGGCGGGGTGCCCAGCAAGTCCATCACCCAGTTCACCCGCCAGTTCGCCACGCTGATCGACGCCGGACTGCCCATCGTGCGCAGCCTGGACATCCTCTCCAACCAGCAGAAGACCGGGCCCTTCAAGAGCGCCATCGACGCCATCGGCGACGACGTCAAAGGCGGCTCGACGCTCTCGGAGTCCATGGCCAAGCACCCCAAGATCTTCGACAAGCTCTACGTCAGCATGGTCAAGGCCGGCGAGGCCGGCGGCGTGCTCGACACCATTCTGACCCGCCTGGCCGAGTTCCGCGAGAAGGTGGAGGCCCTGCGCCGCAAGATCGTCGGCGCCATGGTCTACCCGGCCGCGGTCATGACCATCGCCGTGATCATCCTGGCCTTCATCATGCTGTTCATCATCCCCGGCTTCGAGAAGATGTTCAAGGAAATGGACCTGGGCGAACTGCCTTCGCTCACCCAGCTGCTCATTACCATCGCCAGCACCATCAAGGCCTTCTGGTTCCTGCTGCCGGGCATCCCCCTGGCCATCTTCATAGCCTTCAAGATCACGGCCGCCAATCCCCAGGGGCGCTACATGATCGACACCGCCAAGCTGAACATCCCGGTGTTCGGCCAGCTCATCCGCAAGAGCGTCATCAGCCGCTTCTGCCGGACGCTGGGCACGCTGCTCGAGTCCGGCGTGACCATCCTGGACGCCCTCAACATCCTGCGCGGGGCGGTGGGCAACGCGGTCATCGCCAACGCGGTCGGCGAGGTGCACGCCTCCATCCGCGAGGGCGACAACATCGCCACGCCGCTGAAGCGCTGCAAGGCCTTCGACGACATCGTGGTCAACATGATCGACGTCGGCGAGGAGACCGGCGAGCTGCCCAAGATGCTTTCCAAGATCGCCGACAACTACGACAGCGAGGTCGACGCCACCGTGGCGGGCCTGACCGCGCTCCTGGAGCCCATCATGATCATCGGGCTGGGCGGCATCGTCGGCTTCATCGTGGTGGCGCTGTTCATGCCCATGATCGACATGATGCAGAAGCTCGGTGCCGAGAAGGGCGGCGGCGGGGACTAGCGCCCGCCGGCGGGCTGTCCCGGTTCCGTGCGCCGTCGCTGCCCGGCGGGGGGTCCCGATGGGTTCTAAGCTCCCTCTGCGGGCGGTCCTCTTCGACCTGGACGACACCCTCTTCTCCACCGCCGATTTCGCGCGGGAGGCCCGGGCCAACGCGCTCCGGGCGATGATCGCCGCCGGGCTGCACCTGACCTTCGAACAGGCCGCGGCCGAGCTCGACGAGGTCATCCGGGAATTCACCTCCAACTACGACCGCCACTTCGACACCATGCTGCTGAGGCTCCCCGCGGCGGCCTGCGGACGGGTGAATCCCGCGGTGGTCGTGGCCGCCGGGGTCGTCGCCTACCACGAGACCAAGCGGGAGCGGCTCCGGGCCTATCCCGACGCCATCGAGGCGCTCCGGGAGCTCTCCGGTCGGCCCGGGCTGACCCTGGGGGTGATCACCGCGGGGCTGACCGTCAAGCAGGCCGAGAAGCTGGTGCGCCTGGGCGTGCTGCCCTACCTCGACCCCCGGGCGGTCTTCATCACCGAGCAGCTGGGCATCGACAAGGTCAACCCCAAGCTCTACCGCACGGCCTGCTCGGCGCTGGGGCTCGAGCCCGACCGCTGCCTCTACATCGGCGACCACCCGGTGCGGGATGTGGACTCGGCCAGGGCCGCCGGGATGCACACCGTGCTCCTGCGCTACGGCGGCCGGGACAACGGCAAGGTCGGCCAGACCGCCCCGGACTACGTCATCCGCGATTACCGCGAACTGCTCGCGATCGTCGACCGCGACTTCGAGACCGAAGTCCAACCCAAGCCCGCGGGGCCCTGAGCCCCGCCCAAGAGAGGGAGACCATCATGGCTCTGTCCGTCACCGTGGCCAAGCAGCTGTGCATCTTCCTGCAGAACAAGCCCGGAGTGCTGGCCAAGCTCTGCCGGGCGCTGGCCGCCGAGAAGATCGACATGAAGGCCATCAGCGTGGCCGATTCGCTCGACCATGCTGTCGTCCGCCTGGTGGTGGACAAGCCGGTGGCCGCCCGCCGGCTCTTCGAGGATCACAACCTGCTGGTCATCGAGAACGACCTGGTGGGCCTGACCCTGCCCGACCGCCCGGGCGAGCTCGGCCGGGTCGCCGCGCGCCTGGCCAAGGCCCGGCTGAACATCAGCTACCTCTACGGCAGCGTGCCGGCCCCGGGCCGGGTGGCCACCATCTTCATGCGCGTGGAGGCGCCGTCGGCCAAGGTGCTGGCCGCGCTCAAGGGCCTCTAGGGGCTTTTCACCGCAGAGGGAGCAGAGTAACGCAGAGGACAACAACGGTGTTCCTCTCGCAACAACAACGCGGCTGTTGTTGTTTGGCTGTTAACCCTGGCCAACCCTCTGCGAAACTCTGCGTCCTCTGCGGTGAAAGCTCCGTCGCGGTTAGGGCTTCGTCGTCGCGTCGGGCTTCGGCAGATCCAGCCGCAGGATGCCCGTGTAGGTCGAGAGCCAGACGCGGCCCGAGTCGGGCGAGCCACAGAGGGGAAGCGGGAAGAAGGTCTCCTTCACGTACCAGGTGGGCTTGGGCGGCCCCTCGGCCGGCTTCGTCCAGAGGAAGTTGCCCTGGGTCTTGTCCCACATTCCCCGGTTCTCGACCTGGTGGAAGAACCAGCCCCCGACGGTGGGGCCCGGCCCGCGCACCTGGGCCTTGACCTCACTCCACGCCTTGCCATCGAAGCGCACGGCGTCCGCATCGAACTCCTGCCAGGGCCTGGCCGCCGGCATGACCGGCAGCACGCCGAGAGGGCCGGGCTTGCCGCCCACCAGGATGCCGACTTCCGGGTTCTTCTCTATCTGGACGATGGTTCGGTCCTTGAGGGCGACCATCGGCTCGAACCGGCCGGTCTCGGTGTCGAGCCGCGCGACCAGCCCACGGTCGGAGCCGACGTAGAGGAACTTGCCGTCCTCGAGCGCGGCGGTCGCGCGCCAGTACCAGCGGTACTCCGGCTCAACGAGCCGCTTCCAGGCGCCGGCCGCCTCGTCGAAGGCCGCCACGCAGCCCTCGGTCACGACCCAGTGCTTGCCGTCCTTGAAGAACATCCCCAGGACCAGGTCGTGGCCGATGGCCTCCCAGAGCTGGTCCTTGAGGCTTGAGCCGATCCGGGTGAGCTCGCCGTTGGAGATATTGAGCACCAGCGGCTGCTCGCCCTGGAGCCAGAGGTCCTCGGGCTTGTGTTCGAACTTTGCGGTCCAGGCGCCGCCAGCGTCGGCGCGCGAGGCGATCTGCTCCACGCAGGGCCAGAAGCCGCCGAAGTACTTCCGGGGCACGAGGCGGGTGAGGGCGAAGACCCGCTTCTCGCCGACCGAGAGCTGCTCGACGTAGCCGGGCACGATCTCGTCGCCGCCGCTGCAGCCGTCCTGGCCGCAGATCAGGCGGCTCTCGAGCCCGGCGAGCTTCAGGGGCTGCGACTCCCACTTGGCGGCCTTGGGGTCGAAGCGGTGCAGGGCGAAGTCGGTGGCCTCGAAGCTCTGGCGCGTGGTGGTGGTCATCCCCGGGTGGGCCGACTTGCTCGAGTACTTGCCGACCATGGTGACCGCCCAGACCGCGCCGTCGGCGGCGACGGAGAGCGTCGCGACCTGCGCCGCGTCGTGCTCGCCGATCTTCGGCCAGGCGTCCCACTTGCGAGCGGCGAGGTCGAAGCGGGCCAGCCCGCCGCCGGTCGGCGGTGCGTCGCCGGCGCCGGCCAATGGCTCGGCGACTACCCAGGCGGCGGAGTCAGTCAAAACGAGCTTGGCGTAGCGCCCTCGGACCGCCTCGGGCGGCTCGAGCGTCTCGGTTTTCCCGGCCTGGGGGTCGTGCTCGTTGAGGCCCTTGGAAGTGATGAAGTAGAGCTTGCCGCCGGCGGCGTCCTGCTGGTAGGCGTTCTCGGCGAGCTTGGACCACTTGCCGTCGGCCAGTTCGTATATGTCACCGTATGACCCGGCGTAGATCTTCTCCACCAACACGACCGGCTTGGTTATGAAGTGGCCGGTCCGGCGATCCCAGTGCGGCGACCAGATGCCGTTGTCCACAGCCTTGGCGATGCGCCCGGCAGTGGGAATGGATGGGAACGAGGTCCAACCGCCCTTACCAGCTTGACCTTGTCCATGCAACGACGACTCTTCGTCGGATAGGAATAGTGTGCCCCTCCCTGAAGCGTGCGCCATCCGTACGTAACTCCCGTCCTTGGCAAGTTGGGTCAGACTTGCGTGCCCATCCCGGTCTACCTGGAAGAGGGAAATGCCACCCCTATATGCAACCCAGAGACGCCACTCATCACGGACCAGCTGATAGATCAGCGCGTCCGGCAGCCCCTCGGCCTTGCCGTAGCTCTTGACCAGCTTCATCCCGGCCAGGTCGAACTGGAGCAGCTCGTTGTCGGCGGCGACCCACAGGAACTTGTCGTCGCGGGTCCAGGCGGTGAACCGGCGCTTGTAGTCGTAGGGGCGTCCCACGACCGGCGTCGCGCCCTTCAGGTCCTTGGGCAGCGCCGCGTTCTCGGTGGCGGGCTTGACCACGCAGGCGTTGCAGCGCATGTGCCGCCAGAGCTCGTGCGCGGCGGTGAAGCGCTGCTCGGTGAAGCCGATCACCCGGAGCCAGCCCTCGCCCTTCTCGGGCACGGGGACGCCGACGATCTCGGTGCGCTCGCCGACGTTGGCCATGACCTGGGCCAGGCTCATGCCCTTCTCGTCGGGCAGGATGTTGTAGGCCTTGCCGTCGGCGGTGGTCAGGACGATCGAGACCTCTTTGGCCCCGGCCGGCCGTGAGGCCTTGACGATCCCGGCGGCCTTGACCGCGCCGGCCGGCTCTCCGGCCGAGCCGGCCGGACTGGCCAGGAGCCCGAGAGCCACGAGGAACCCGAACGTAAGCACCCAGCGGATCATAGGCTTCTCCTTCTCAGTCAGTCACGGCGGACGGCCTGGCCGTTGCCATGGCCACGGCCGGAACTCCCCCGCGCGTCATCAGCTCCCGACGGGCTTGGCGAGGCTGGCGAAGAACTGCCAGGCCTGGTAGGCGCCCAGACCGGTCACGGTCGCCAGGCCGGCGGCGCCGAGCAGGTTCTGGATCCATCCGTTGGTGTGCTCGCCCATCACCTTACGGTTGTTGGCCAGCATCAGGATGACCAGGGCGCAGACCGGCACGAAGACGATGGTCAACCCCTGGGCGAAGGCGATAAGGGCCACCGGCCGGGCGCCGAAGAACTGGGCCACGACCGCCCCGACGATCATGACCAGCACGGTGCAGGCCTTGACGCCGCGGTCCTCGAAGCGCCGGCCGAGGCCCAGGGAATCGGCCAGCAGCCCGCCGCCGATGATGGCGTTGGCCACCAGCGACGAGAAGGACGCGCCCCACAGGCCGATGCAGAACAGGTACTGGGCGGTGCGCCCCAGGAGCGGCTCGAGCTGCCCGGCCATGGCCGCGGCGCTGACCACCTCGACCTTCCGGGGGTTGAGCACCGCGGCGGCGGTGATCATGATCACCGCGCTCAGGCCGGTCAGCACGGCGATGCCCACCACCGAGTCCCAGACGCCCTTGCGGTAGTCGGCAAGCTTCCAGCCCTTGTTCTGGACCATGTAGCCCTGGTAGAGGCAGGCGATCACCGAGAAGGTGGTGGCGGTGATGGGGATGATCAGCTTGAGGTCTTCGGCGCCGCGGTAGCTGGGAACCAGCCCGCCGGCGATCCCGGAGAGGCTGGGCCCAGCCGGGAAGAGGTTGGCGAAGAAGCAGACGATCATCACCCCGACCAGGACGGTCATCAGCCGCTCGATCGCCTTGTAGAGGTTCGGCGCGGTCAGGATGAGCACCAGCGAGACTGCGGTGAATCCGGCCGAGAAGACGTTGGTCAGCATCGTCCCGTCGGCCTCCGGCCAGAGGCCCTGGGCAATGGTCTGCATCGACGCGCCCACGCCGCTGTTGTCGCCGGCCTGGAAGGCGGTGCAGACCGCGAAGGAGCACAGGCCCATGATCACCGCCAGCCAGCGACCGTAGTGCTCGGCCACGGTGCTGAGGATGGACTTGTCGGTGACCGTCCCGATCCGCGCGGACATCACCGTGTAGGCGGCCATGATCAGTCCGGCCCAGAGTATCACCCAGAGCAGCCGGTAGCCGTGGGCCGCCCCGGCCTTCGACACCATGGTGATGCTCCCGGGGCCCAGGACCACCGCGGCGGTGATCAGCCCCGGGCCGAGGGAGGCGGCCAGTTTCCGGAAGAGGCTCGGGGCCCCCGCGGGCGCGGCTTCAGCCATTGGCCCGCTCTCCGCGCCGCTCGTGGGGCGCGAGCCTCCGCCTGGGCGGGTGCGGCGCCCTGGCGTTGGCCGGAGAGGCCGCGGCCAGGAGCGCCCCGACCTCGGTGGGCGACAGCGGCCGGTAGCGGCCGACGCCGAGGCTGCCGATGGTGATCGGGCCTATCCGCAGCCGGATCAGCCTGCGCACCTCGAGCCCGACCGCCGCGAACATCCGGCGGATCTGGCGGTTCAGGCCCTCGCGGATCTCGACGCCGACCAGCGCCCGCCGGCCCTGCTTGCGGAGCTCGACCATGGCCGGGCTGGTCCGGCCCTCGGCCAGGTACACGCCCTGGCGCAGGCGCTTGATCTTCTCGAAGTCCACCGGCCCGTCGACTTCGGCGACGTACTCCTTGGGCACGCCGTAGCGCGGGTGGGTGAGCCGCTCGGTGAGCGCCCCGTCGTTGGTGACGATGATCAGCCCCTCGGAATCCTCGTCGAGGCGTCCGACGGTGTAGAGCCGGCGGGTGTCCTTGATGAGGTCGACCGCGCGCGGCTTGTCGCCTTCGCGCGAGAGCGAGCAGACCACGCCGGCGGGCTTGTAGAGCAGGTAGTGGACCGGCTTCTCCTTGCGGATGACCTCGCCGTCGAGCTTGACCAGCTGGGTCTCGAGATCCGCCTTGGTGCCGAGCTCCTTGGCGACGCGCCCGTCGACCTCGACGCGGCCGGCCAGGATCATCTCCTCGCAGCTCCGGCGCGAGCCGAACCCGGCCTGGGCCAGGATCTTCTGAAGTCTTTCTGCTGTCATGGGAGGAGAGTCTCCACGGCGCCGGCGGGGAATCAAGAACAGGACGATGAATGCAGAAAGGCCGGTCGAGAGCGGCTGATGCCCCCGGCCCGCCGACGACAGTCAAATGCCCCTGGCATTTTCGAGCAGGTCTTGACAAATCTGGAGCCTTGGGCTATATTTCATATAGAACAAGTGCATTTCAGGAGATGAAACATGCTGGAAGCCGTCCGAAAGGCCCTCAAGGTGCTCGAAGCGGTGGCCGCCCGGCCCGAGGCCCCCACCCCCCTCGGCACTCTGGCCGACAGCGCCGGGCTGAACCCGGCAACCTGCGCGCACATTCTGGCCTCGTTGGTCGAGGCCGGGTATGTCGAGCAGGCCGGCCGGAAGCAGGGCTACACCCTGGGCCCGGCGGCCTACGCGCTCTCCGCGCACGGGGCCTACCGCCGGGATCTGGTGCGCCTGGCCGAGCCGGTCATGGCCGGACTGGCCGGGAGCCTGGGGGAGACCGTGCTGCTGGCCGCCCTGCGGGGCGTGCGGCGGCTGGTGCTCCACGAGGTCGAGGGCGGCGGCCTGGTGCGGGTCCGGGCCGAGGCGCTCCGCGGCGACGACCCCTGCGAGACCGCCACCGGACGGGTGCTGCTCGCCGCGCTCTCCGGGGAGGAGCTGGCCGCCTTCCTCAAGGCCGCCGGCGCGCCCGGCAGGCGCTGGCCGGAGGCGGCCACGGCCGCGAAGCTGAGCGAGGAACTGGCCCGCATCCGCCAGGCCGGCCACGCCGTCGTGGACCGCGGGGAGGTCACCGGCCTGGCCTTCCCGGTCAGCCGGGGCGGGCGGGTGGTGGCCGCCCTGGGCCTCTTCCTGCCGACCTACCGGTTCACTGCCGCGCGTCGGCCGCAGCTGCTGGCCGCGCTCGGCGAGGCCGCGCAGGCCATCGGGGCCAAGTGCCAGGGCCTGGCCGTCGACCGGGCCAGGGCGAGGCTGGAAACGAAGGAGAAGCGGTCATGAATGCCCAGGACGTCAAGGCATGGGCCCGGGAGTTCGGGGCTGACCTGGTCGGCATCGCGCCGGCCGCGCGCTTCGCGGAGCTCCCCCTCGAGCGCAGCCCGCTGGCCATCTTCCCGGAGTGCCGCTCGGTGCTGGTGGTGGGCCGGCGGATCCTGCGCGGCGCGCTGCGCGGCGTGGAGGAGGGCACCAACTTCCAGAGCACCTACGGCCTCTTCGGCTTCCGGTGGCTGGAGGACAATTTCCTGGCCAAAACCACCTACGACCTGACCTGCCGGATCGAGGCCGGGGGCTTCGAGGCCGTGCCGCTCTTCGGCTACTGCGAGGAGGGCATGCCCAGGGGACTGCCGGTGGCCGGAGGCAAGCCCGCGCCCAACGTCATCGTCGACCTGGACTTCGCCGCCCGGGCGGCCGGTCTCGGCGCGGTCGGCCGCGGCGGCTTCCTGCTCACGCCGGAGTACGGGACGCGCCAGCGTCTCGCGCTGGTCCTCACCGACGCCGAGCTCGAGGCTGCAGCGGCCTTCGAGGGTTCGGTCTGCGACGACTGCGGCTCCTGCGCCGCGGCCTGCCCCTTCGGGGCGATCGGCGGGTCGGGCGTCGACTACCGGGTGTGCGGCAAGTGCCCCAACGGGGCGACCAGCGGCCCGGGCCGCGGCTCGCGGCCCGACCGGCTGGCGGCGGCCTGCGCCCGCGCGTGCCTGGTGCACCTGGAGGGCGAGGGCAAGTGCCGCAACGCCTTCACCAACTGCTTCCGCAAGCGCGAGCCCTGGGCGCTTGACCTCTTCCGCCGGCCCTTGGAGACCAAGTCATGACCGCCAAGCTCACCGCCAGTATGGTCAAGGACGCGGCTTTCCGCGCCGGCTGCGGCGACGTGGGCATCGCCAACATCGGGCGTTTCGCCAACGCCCCGCGGATGATGCACCCGCTCAACATCTTCCCGGACTGCCGGTCGGTGATCACCATCGTCCAGCCGATCCCGCGGGGGACCTACCGGGGCATCACCGAGGGCACCCACTGGGCCAACTACACCTTCTACAGCTACAACCGGCTGAACACGCTCTTCCGGCCGGCGGTGACTTTCGCGACCGCCTGCTTCATCGAGGACCACGGCTTCGAGGCCGTGCCCCTCTATCCGGGCGTCCCGGAGCGGCCCGGGGTCCAGGATCCGGTTCGGCCGGACCGGCCACCTCCGGAGATCAATCTCAACGTGCGCATCGCCGCGCTGGCCTGCGGCCTGGGCGAGATCGGCTGGAGCAAGGTGTTCATCCACCCGAAGTTCGGCCCGCGGGTGCGCCTGGGCACCATCCTCACCGACGCCGAGCTCGAGCCCGACCCGATCCCGGAGCAGGGCCGGCTCTGCAACCGCTGCATGCGCTGCGCCAGGGACTGCCCCGGCGGCGCCATCCCCCGACCGGGCGAGCGCCCGCCCGTCCGCATCGAGATCGAGGGCCGCGTCTTCGAATGGGGCGACGTGCACATGGGCCGCTGCACGCTGACCCATCACGGGATGAACTGGGAGGCCTCGCCCTTCCTCAAGAAGGACTTTCCGGGGATGCGGCTCGACGTGCGCAACACCGGCATGTCCGAGGAGGCCGCCTACAAGCTGACCTACCCGGCGGCAACCGCCGAATGGCCGGCCAGCGCGGAGTTCCCTTCGAGCGCCATTCTGCCCTACTACCACCAGATTAAGAGCCATATCGGCTACTTCGCGATCTGCGGCGCCAAGGGCTGCATCCGCAGTTGCATGGAGGGACAGGAGAAGCGCGGCTGTATCGGCCAGGCGAAGTTCCCGACCCCGGTCTTCCCGCGCAAGCCCTGGAGGCTCTCGCCGCCCGAGGATGACGCCTGCGGCGGCATAGCCGAGGGCTGCTTCCCAGCGATGTTCACCGAGCCGGACCGCAAGGCAGGCTGCTGGGAGTAGCGGCGGAGGGCAAAAGAGGAAGGATTAGACGAGGCAGCCAGCCCCGCAGCACTTCCTTCCGCCTTTACCCTTCAGTCGTCCGCCGTTCAATGGTGGTGCCCGTGTCCGTCGTCCGCGCCGCGCTCGTCGAAGGTGGCCGGCCCGGCGTGGTGGCCCTCCGCCGCACCGACGGTCTCGAACTGGAAGATGGCGTGGCCGATCCGGTACTTCTCGGAGACGAACCGCTCCAGGCGCACCCGGAGTTCCTCGGTCTGGGCCATGGTGGTCCCCGGGTCCAGGGCGATGTGCACGGTCATGGCGTACATCGATGAGGTGATCTCCCAGACGTGCAGGTCGTGGACCTCGCGCACCTCCGCGTGCGCCGCGCAGATGGCCGCAGGGATGTCCGTGGCCCGGAGATGCTTCGGCCGCGACTCCAGCAGAACGTTGGCCGAGTCGCGCAGCAGCCTCCAGGCCGAGAAGCCGATCATCAGCGCGATGGCCGCCGACAGGATCGGGTCGATCCGCTCCCAGCCCGTAAAGCGTATGATCAGCGCCCCGGCCACCACGCCCACCGACGAGAGGGTGTCGCCGACCATGTGCAGGAAGGCGCCACGGACATTGAGGTTGCCGTGGCCGGCGCCCATCAGCAGCATGGCGCCCGCCAGATTGGCGGCCAGACCGACCAGGGCGACGATCAGCATCCCGGTGTGGTGCACTTCGGTGGGCCGCACCAGCCGCACAACCGCCTCGTAGAGGATGTACAGGGTGGCGCCCACCAGGAGCAGGCCGTTGACGAAGGCCGCCAGTATCTCCGCCCGATAGAACCCGAAGCTGCGCGTGTCGGTGGCCGGCCGGGAGGCCAGGGCGATGGCCGAGAAAGCCAGGACCAGCGAGAAGAAGTCCGTGAGCATGTGCCCGGAGTCGCTCAGCAGCGCCAGCGACCCGGACAGCACGCCGCCGATGGCCTCGACGATCATCACCGCGCCGGTGATGATCACGCACAGCAGCAGCCGGTGGCGCTGCATCGAACGCAGGCTGTGGGCGTGGCCATGACCATGGCCGCCCTCGTGGCTGTGGCCGCCGCCGCAATCGTGCGCGCGATCGGACTCGTGCTCGTGCTTGTGGTCGTGGCCGTGATCGCAGCAGCCGGATTCCTGGGCGTGGGCCAAGTCCGTGATCTCCTCCGGCGCCAAGTTTCGCCGCGGCCGGCCGGGAATCAAGCTCCGGGCATCCCGGTTGACAGTGCCCGCGCCCGCCGTTACGATGCCGCCGTCACCGGAGGAGGATGCCCTTGACCGAGAGATTCCAGCGCCTGGCCGTACTGGGAGTCGGCCTCCTGGGCGGAGCCATCGGCCGCGCCGCGCGCTCCGCCGGGCTGGCCACCACCGTCGCGGGCTACTGCCGCCGGGAGGAGGCCTGCCGCACGGCCCTGGCCGCCGGGACGGTCGACGAGTGCTTCATCGACCCGCTGGCCGCCGCGCGCGGCGCGGACCTGGCGGTGCTGGCCGTCGGGCCGGAGTCGGTGGCCGACCTGGCCGGGCGGATCGCGCCGGCCCTGGCCGACGGGGCCATCGTCACCGACGTGGCCAGCGTCAAGTCGCGCGTCGTGGCCGGGTGCACCGAGGCCCTGGGCCGCCGCGCGCGCTTCGTGGGCGCGCACCCGCTGGCCGGCTCCGAGAAGCGCGGGGCCGAGCATTCCGCGGAGGTCCGGCTGGCCGGCGCCCTGTGCGTCCTGACCCCCTGCGGCTCGACCGACCGCGCGGCCCTGGCCGCGGTCCGCGGCTTCTGGGAGGCCCTGGGGATGCGGGTGCTGGAGATTTCCCCCGAGGAACACGACGCCCGGCTGGCCCGCACCAGCCACCTGCCGCACCTGGCCGCCGCCGCGCTGGCCGTCTCGTCGCGGCCCGGCGACGAGCCCTTCTGCGCCACCGGCTGGCGCGACACCACCCGGGTGGCCTCCGGCGACCCGGCCATGTGGACGGAGATCGCCATGTCCAACCGCGAGGCACTGGCCGGCGAGCTCTACCGCCTGGCCCGCCGGGTCCAGGACGCCGCCGACCTGCTCACCGCCGGCGACGCCGCGGCCGTGCGCCGGTTCCTGGAGGCCGGCGCCGCCCGGCGCGCCGAGGTCCTCGGCGGGGAGCCCGCACCGTGACCCGGCGCAGGCGCTACGTCCTGGCCGGCACCGGCGGCCGCGGCATCGCCATGTTCGCCCGGCCGCTGCTGGAGACCTTCACCCGCCACTGCGAACTGGTCGGACTCTTCGACAGCAACCCGCTGCGCATCGGAGGGGCCAACGCGCTGCTCGGCGCGGAACTGCCCGGCTACACCGACTACCGCCGGATGCTCCGCGAACTCGATCCCGACGCGGTGATCGTGGCCACCCGCGATTCGACGCACGCCCGGTACATCGTCGCGGCGCTGGCCGCCGGCAAGCGGGTGATCAGCGAGAAGCCGCTGTGCACCGACGCGGCGCAGGCCCGGGCGATCCTGGCCGCCGCGCAGCGCTTCCGGCGCCGGGGCGGCGCCTGCTGGGTCACCCACAACATGCGCTACGGCCCGGCCATCACCGAGATGAAGCGGCTGATCGACGCGGGGGCGATCGGCGGGCTCCGCGCGGTCAACTTCCACGAGAGCCTGGACCGCCGCCACGGCGCCGACTACTTCCGGCGCTGGCACCGGATGAAGGCCAACTCCGGCGGGCTGCTGATCCACAAGGCCTCGCACCACTTCGACGCGCTCAACTGGCTGGTCGGGTCCATCCCCGACTCGCTCGTCGCCCGGGGCGGGACGGTCTTCTACGGCCGGAACGGGCCCTTCCGCGGCCGGCGCTGCTCCGGCTGCCGCCACGCGCGCCGGTGCGACTTCTTCGCCGACATGTGGGGCAACGAGCGCAACCGCCGGCTCTACCTCGAGGCCGAGGCGGCCGACGGCTACCTCCGGGACGGCTGCGTCTTCGACCCGGAGGTCGACATCGAGGACCAGGCCGGCGTGCTCTACTCCTACCGCAACGGCGTCCAGGCGGTCTACAGCCTGACCGCCTTCGCCAGCTACGAGGGCTGCCACATCCTGGTCGAGGGCACGAGGGGCCGGCTCGAGCTGCGCGAGGTCATCGACACCCGGTGGGCCGCCGGCAACGTCACCGTCCACGGCCTGTCCGAGACGGTCGGCGAGGAGTTGGCCCTGTACAGCCCGGCCAAGGGCTACAGGCGGCTGCCGATCCCCAAGGTCGCCGGCAGCCACGGCGGGGCCGACCCCCAGCTGCAGCACGACTTCTTCGGCCGCCCCTGGGACGCGCCGCCGACCGCGCGGATGGCGCCGGTCGAGCAGGCCGTCCAGGCGATCCTCATCGGCCACGCGGCCAACGCCTCGATCGCAAAGGGCGGCGCACCGGTAAGGGTGCAGGGGCTGCTGAAGAAGGGCTAGCGCTCGGCGCCAGGCGCCTCAACTGCATCGCCTTCCGGATCGGTCGGGAGCTCGTTCTCGGACTCGCCGGGCAGGCGCTGGCGCCGGAAAAGGCTCTCGCTTCCAGCCAGGAACAGTCCAGCCACGATTATGTGGAAGAACGGGGCCAGGATCAAGGTCGGCACAAGGGCATGGGAGCAGAGGAACCGGAAGGCCGCCCCGATGACGGCCATCCAGAGCAGCGCAAGCGGCAGGGACAGGAAGGGACTCCGGGCCCGGAGCCCCGACCACACGCCGATGGCGAAGGCCAGGTAGACAGCCGCGCACCCGCTCACCGCAGCGAGCCCCCAGTGGAACAACTGCAGAGCAAGCCACAGCCAGCACCAGCCATCCAG
Organism: Planctomycetota bacterium; assembly: GCA_022703445.1. Classification (GTDB taxonomy): domain Bacteria; phylum Planctomycetota; class SZUA-567; order JAKLDR01; family JAKLDR01; genus JAKLDR01. The sequence goes on from JAKLDR010000004.1 coordinate 15,688, forward strand.
GCGCACGACGTCCAACAAGAAGGAGTCACGCCGGACCGGCGACTCCGGAGCGACGACCGGCGGCACCAGGCACCCTAGGACCGCAACGACCACCGCCGGTGCAAGTGGGGCCGCAGATGCGAAGGCCCGGTCGCGGATGACGTCGTAGGACTCCATGGGCGTCAGGATCAGCTGCTCCATGGCATCGCCGCTGCGCTCGGGATGAAAGGAGAAGGCCCCGGCCGCACAGGCCGCGAGGACCAGCCACCCCCAGATCAGCGCGTGGGACTGTTCGCGGATCTCGTGACCGACCGGTCCGCCCAGGGTCGAACACCATATGGCGATGGCTGCAAACACGAGCTCAACCGCCAGGCAGGTCAAGGCCACGGTCCAACGCTTCCACCGGATTGTCGCGCCCAAGCGGTAGGCCGGTGAGCGCGCAATGTGCCGCCACCTGGCCAGGGGATTACGCCAGCTCAGGTGCGGGGCGTCCAGCCTCTCGGACTGTTTCACGGAAGTTCCGACCGCCGGCCTCCGACGGTCGCCCATCTCCCGGCCAGCGCCGCCAGCCGCGCCAGGGCCGCGGCGCGATCCCCCTCCGCCGCCGCCGGGTGGATCTCGAACATCCGCCCGCCGGAGTAGCCGATTTCGTCGAGCGTCGCGGCCAGGCGGTCCCAGCCGGCCATGTCGCGCTCCGGCACGAGGTGGCAGTCAGGGCCGGGGCCGGGGTTGTCCTGGAGGTGCACGGCGAAGAGCCGCCCCCCGGCCAGGCGGGCCTCGTCGGCCGGGTCCAGGCCGTTGGCCCGGCTGTGGCCGGCGTCCAGGCAGACCCCCACCTCGGGCCCGAAGCCGGCGATGAGCCGGAGCACATCCTCGACCGTGGTGAAGGGCCGCGGGTTGCCGATCTGCGGAGTGTTCTCCACGGCCACGCGCAGGCCCAGCTCCCAGGCCCGGGCCGCGAAGGCCGCCAGCGAGTCCCGCGACAGGGCGCGGCTGGCCGGCTGCAGGTCGGCGGGCACCGCCGTCCCGTGGTAGTTGGCGTGCCAGACCACCGTCCGGGCGCCGACCTCCGCCGCGGCGCGCAGGCACGCGCATGCCGCCCGGACCGATCCCAGCCGCACGGCCTCGTCGGGATCGGCGTTGAGCCAGCCGTCGGGGGCGGTGTGCACCGAGCGGACCAGCAGCCCGGCGGCGTCCAGCGCCCGGCGCGTCGCCGCCGGGGCCGCGACCCAGTTGCCGAGCACCTCGGACCCGGCCGGCAGCTCGACCTCCCGGAAGCCGGCCGCGGCGACCATGGCCAGGGCCTCCCCGCGGCCGATGCCGGCCAGGAGGCTGAGGGAGACGCCGTAGATGGAGCTCATGGCGTGCACTCTAGCCGCGCCGCACCGGCCCGCAACTGCCGGAGGCGTGGAATCCTGAATCCTCGGCCGCAAAGGAGCGCAAGAGTCGCGAAGAACCGCATCAGGAAGGCTCTGCGTCAAGCCCCTTGCGCATCTTGCGCTTCTTTGCGGCCAACCTCCCGTTGTGATGTCCAGTCGCGGGCCGTCCGGGCCAGCGCGTCCAGGACGTCGGCGACCCCGCCGCCCGCACCGACCACCTCGAAGATCCGCCCGCCGGAATAGCCGGTCGCGTCGAGCGCCCGGACGAAGGCCGGCCAGTCGGTCGTGCCCCTGCCGGGGAGGAGGTGCTGGTCCCCGCCCTGGCCGTCGTTGTCCTGGATGTGGGTGGCGAAGAGCCGGGAGCCGGCCGCGCGGACCTCCTCAGCAGCCGACAGGCCGTTGGCGTTGGAGTGGCCGGCGTCCAGGCAGATGCCCACGTCCGCGCCGTGGGCCGCGACGAAGGGCAGCAGTTCGACGACGCTGGCCAGCGGCCTGGGCGTCCCGCGGCGCGGCAGATTCTCGACGGCGACGCGCAGCCCGGCGGCCCGCGCGGCCGCCGCGAAGGCGGCCAGCGCCTCGCCGGACCGCGCGACGTGGCCGGCGACCGCGGCCGGAGACCAGTCGTGGCCCGAGTAGGTCGGATGCCAGACCACGACCCCGGCGCCGACCTCCGCGGCCGGGCCAAGGCAGGCGGCGGCGGCGCCGGCGGCGGCACGCCGCTTGTCCGGGTCGGGGGCGCTGTTGTCCCAGCCGGCCTCCGGAGTGTGCACCGAGCGGACGCGCAGCCCGGCGGCCTCGATCTCGCGCCGGGCCCTGGCCGGGTGAGTCAGCCATCCCCCGAACGAGCCGGCATCGGCGCCGAGTTCGAGATCCGCGAAGCCCGCGGCGGCAAGCTTCTCCAGGAACCCGGCCCGGGAGGGGCCCGCGGCCAGGCAGCTGGAGACGCCGTAGCGGAGGTTCATGGCCGACAAGATAGCGGCCGCCGGGTCCGCCCGCAACTGCAGCGGGCGCCCCGTCGCCGGGACGCCCGCTGGGGAATCCGGCTTCCGGCCGCGACTACTGCACGTCGAGCCGGGGGGCCACTCCGTACTTCATCATCATGGGCTCGCCCGGCCCGACCTTGCGCACCAGGGCGGCGAGGACGGCGCGCTGCTCGCGAGCGGCCTTGGCCGCGGCGCGGGCCTTCTCGGCCGCCGCGGCGTCGCCGGCCTTGTCGGCGGCGGCGGCGGCCTGCTCGGCCTCGTCGCCGGCCCGGGTGACGGCCAGGAGCCGCTGGTTCACGACCTGCCGGCCGGCGGGTTGGAGCTTCTTGAGCTCCTCGACCTTGGGCGCCTTGGCGGCGGCCTCGATGGCCATGGCCGCGGTCCTGGCGCGCTCGGCCACCTCGGCGTCCTTGCTGGAGAAGGCCGCGCGGAGCAGCCCCAGCGCCGGGACGCCCTCCTTGACCACGGCCGCCGACGCGTCCTCGCGGACCTTGGCGTCCTCCGAGGCGAAGTCCCGGATCAGCTTCTCGATCGCCGCCTTCACGGCCGGGGGGGGCTCGGGGGCCGGCACCGGGGCGAGGATCTCGTTGAGCAGCGCCTCGGCCTTCTGCTGCTGGTCGGGCTTGTCGACCTGGCCCTCTTCGCCCACGGGCCTGATCCCGTAGACCGGCGCCGGGACTTCCATCCCGCCCGCGCGCGGCCCAAGCAGGAGCGCGCACATCGCGCCCGCCAGCCACCACAGCCAACTCGTACCCCTGCCGATCATCGCCGCCATCACCGTCTCCCTTCAGCCATCCGCTATCTGGCGCCACCCGCTTCGAGCAGCTTCCCGAGCTTCTCCACCTGGGCCTTGACCGCGTCGCGGGTCTTCCCGGCCTCGACCCTCTTCTCGCCGGTGAGCCGGCCGAGCTGCTTCTCATCGGACAGCACCGCCAGGTCGGCCTCGACCGTGGCCAGGACCTTCTCGACCGCTGGCTTGTGTATCTTGCCGCCCTCGGCCAGCTTTTCAAGGAGCGGCAGGCGCTTGGCCAGACGGTCGAAGCTCTGCTGGGCGGGAGGCAGGTAAGCCATTTGGTGGCACTCGACCATGCGATCCGTCGGCGGATTGCGGTAGATGTCCGCCCTGATCTTGTCCGTCTCGGCAGCCAGCAGCCCGGCCTCGGCGGCGGCCAAGAACCCTGCCCCGGCCAGGCGCTCGGCGGCCTCCCTGGCGGCCTTGAGCTTCCCGTCGGCCTCCTTGCGCTGGGCCTCGGTGCTCTTGCCGCTCGAGGCCAGGGGCATGCAGAAGTCCCAGGCCGCGGCGATCGCCTTCCAGTCGGCGGACTCCTCCAGGCTCGCCGCGGGCTTCTCAGCGGGCTTGTCAGGCCCCTCCGCCGGCGGACGGGGTGTGATCCCGTAGCGCACGGCCGCTTCCCGCGCGAGGCCGCTGCGCCCAAAGACCAGCGCGCACAGAAAACCAGCCAGCCAGAACAGCCAGCTCTTGCCTTTGCCGATCATCGCCGCCATCGCAATTTCCCCTGGTCTATGGGCTGGGCATGGGCCGGATCATCCCGTAAGGCGGAGGCGGGGGCGGCAGCCTGTCTTCCGGCAGGAGGCTGCGGAGCAGCGCGGAGAGGTTCCTGGCCCGCTCGCGCGCGGCCTTGGCCTGGGCCCTGGCCTTTTCGGCGTCGTCGGCCTTGCCGGCCGCCTCAGCCTCGGCGGCGGCCTTGTCGGCGCCGGCCGCGGCCGCGCTGGCCTTGATGCACTCCGCGCGGACGACGTTCTGCCCTGCCGAGCCGAGGGCCTTGATCCCGGCGAGCTTGGAGGCTTTGACCTGCATCTCGATGGCAGTCACGGCTGCCCCGGCACGGGTGGCCACTTCGGCATCCTTGCTCTTGGCCGCCTCGCGGAGCAGTCCCAGTGCCGCGGGCCCCTGCCTGACAATCTCAAGGGACGCCTGCTCACGAACCTCGAAGTCCGCCGAACCGAGATTCCTGATGAGCTTCTCGATGGCCGCCTTGGCCTCGTCGGCCGGCTCGACCGCGGTGACCGGCGCTAGATAGTCGGCCAGCAGTTGCCCGGCCTTCTTCTGCCGTTCGGGATCGACTTCCGGCTGTTCCGCGCCGCCCGGCCCGGGACGCACGCCGTAGAGCGCCACCGCCTCGGCCGCTCCGGCCCTGGCGCCGAAGACGAACGCGCACAGGAAACCCGCCAGCCACCAGAGCCAGCTCTTACCTCTGCCAATCATCGCCGCCACGCCCGGCCTCCTGTCCTCCTGAGGGCCACCCGCGCCCTTTAAGCAACGACGTTTGACGCCGCAGGCGCCAGACGGTTCCGCGCGGAATCTACTCTTCTATCCAGCGTCCCCCGCGCCCGGCCACCGGCATGGGTCGCGGCCATGGATTCCCGAGGCCCGGCACCGGGACGGCCTTCTCGAGCTCCGGCCGCTTGTAGCCGGCCGGGACATTGAGCCTGGCCTGGGCCGCCTGCTTGGGCTTCTTCTGCGCATCATAGATGTCGCCCAGCAGCGACTGGGCCCGGACCTCGAAGGTGCCCTTCCAGGGCGGCATCCGGGCCAGGAGTTCCGGGCTCAGGCCCTTCTCCCAGTCGCGCTTCAGGGCGTCGGCGCAGATGCCCGCGGCGCGCTCCAGGAGTTTGGCGACGTCCTCCTTCTCAGCAGTCCCGGCGGACATGAACAACACCTCGGCCAGGTCGACGTGCCGGTAGGGCTCCTCGGGCCGAAGCTCGACGGCGCGCTCCATGAGCGCCACGGCCCTAGGCCAGTCCTTGCGACCGGCGAAGAGCACCGCCACCTGCCGGCAGTTGGCCGCCTCGCGCGGGGCGACCTCGACCAGCATGGTCAGCGCGCCGATCTCGCCCTCTTCATCCTTGAGTTCGTGGTAGACCTCGGCCATGGCCTTGTAGGCCTCGGCGTCGCGCGGGAAGGACGCGGCCCACCCACGGCACTCGGCCAGAGCCTCGCGGGCCGAGCCGGCCTTCCGGAGCATATCCACCAGACGCTTGACGATGGAAAGCTCCGGCTTCAGGGCCTTGGCAGCGGTCAGCGCCGCGGCCGCGTCGCCGGGCTTCCCGGCCTTCTCCAGCACCGTGGCCTGGGCCAGGCGCAGGTTGAGGCTCTGCGGGTCGGCCTTGACCTTCTCCTCCATCTCGGAGACGAGCTTGGCGAGCTTGCCGGCCTTGGCGTAGGCGTCGGCGAGCAACGTCGCGCTTTCCGGCCCGATGACCGTCTCGCCGGCGTTGATCAGCGACTTGACTAGCGCCTCCAGCGCCGCCTCCGGCCGACCCTCGGCCGCCGAGGCCGCCGACAACCGGCCCTGCAGCTGGCCGAGCTCGGCGTCGGGCAGCGGCCGGCCCTTGGCGTCGAGCTGAGCCCCGACCTCCTCGAGGTAGGCGCCGATCGCCGACTTGAGGAAGTCGGCCGCGCCGGCGGCGGCTTCGGGGTCTGGCGGGGTCTTCGCGGTCATGCACAGCTCGGCGGCGCGCTGGAATTCCTGGTAGGTCGAGTTCTTGTCCAGGGCCCCGTTGAGGACGGCCAGCGCCTCCTTGATCTGTCCGGCGGCCAGCTGGGCGCTGGACAGGCTGCGGCGGATCTCGGTGTCCTTGGGGAAGGCCTCGTGCAGCTTGCGGGCGTACTCCAGGGCCTTGTCCGCGACCCTGTGCTGTCGGGCCAACTCCAGGGCCTCGCGGAAGGCGTCGAGCCCCCAGCGCTCGGACTGGGCGGCGGCGGCCTCGTAGGCTCCGAGGGCCAGCTCGGGCTTGACGCCGGAGAGCCGATCCTTCTCCTCGACGGCCAGGAGCTGCCGGTAGAGCCGAGCCACGGCCATGTGCGTGACCGCCTTGTGCACCTTCTCGGCGCGCTCGGCGGCAGCCGCGCAGGCCGCGGAGATTTCCTCGAGCTTGACGTCCGCTGGCCGCCTCTCCTTGGGCATAAGGGTGGTGAGCCCGACCAGCCTGGTGGCCAGAGCCAGGTGGTCCTCGGCTGAGGCGCCCTCGGCCTTGGCGGCCGCGCGATAGGCGGCGGTGACCCGCTCGCGCAGACCCAGGGCGACCTCGACACCCGGGATCGGCCCGGAGTACTTCGCCGGGTTCTTTTCCAGGAGTTTCATCTCGCTCTCGACCATCGCGGCCAGGCGCTCACCGACGGCCTCCCGGAAACCCTTGCCACCCGACTCCGCCTCGCGCGCCGCCATGGACATGATCGCCGTGGTCCAGGGCAGGCTCGCCTCGCGGCGGACGAGCGGCGAGCTGCCGGCCGACGACGCGGAGGCCCGCTCGCCTCCCCGACCGCGCCACGGGCGGGTCCGGGGCCGAGGCCGCGGCGCGGCGCCGCTGCCCAGGCCCACGCGGGAGAGCCCCGCGAACATCAGCTCGGCGGCCTCCGCCGACTGGCCGGCCTCCAGGAGCTGCATGGCCAGGGCCTGGTGCTCGGAGACGTCCGGCTCATATCCGGCGGCGGCGTGCGAGTCCAGGATGATCCGCCGCACGCGGATGGCGTCGGCCAGCCGACGGCGCTCGACGGCGCGCTCGGCCAGCTGGGTCAACCGCCACTCGTCCTGCCAGGGACGCGCGGGGTCGCGGGCCTGGAGGGCCAGGGCGTCGATGGCCGCGCCGGCGAGCTTGTCGTCAGCGTTGTCCCAGGCCAGGCGCAGGGCCAGCCCGGCCAGGTCCTCGCGGAGCGGCTGTTTGGCGGCGACCGCCGCCTCGGCGCGCTTCTTGACCTCGGCGTGGAGGTGTTTGAGGTTGTCGGAACGCTCGGCCATGTCCATGATCTGCTCGACGGTGCGGAAGCCGCGCCCGTTGCTGCGGCCCTCCTCGGCCGAGTCCAGGGCGAGATTCACCGCCTCCCTGTGCTTGCCGGAGAGCTCGAATGCCGAGATCATCGACTCCTCGTAGTCGGTCCGGCGGCCGGTGATCTCGGCGGCGAGCGCGAAGGCCTTCGACGCGTTGGCGTACATCTTCTCGAGCATCAGCTCCCGGCCCCAGAGTTCGAGGACCAGCGGGTCGCGCTGCTTCTCGGCGGTCTCCTTGACCCGGTCCATGAACTTCTGGCCGTCGGACTCCTTGCGCCCGAGGAGCAGCCAGGTCTTGTAGGCGTTGACCGCCGCGCCGTAGTCCTCGGGATTGGCGGCCAGCCGCGCCTCCCAGTCCTTGGCCTGCTTGAGCAGCCCCTCGCGGCGCTGGGCGTCCGCCTGGCTCGCGGCGTTCTTCATCTTGATGGCCGCGGTGACCCACTGCTCCTGCTGCGCGTAGAACGGCGACTTGTGGCCCCAGCCGCGGAGCTTCTTGAGCAGCTCGCCCATGTCCTCCGGACGGTTGCGCTCACGCAGAAAGGCCAGCAGCAGGTCCGCGGCGCCCTCCCGGTCGCGGCCCTGGAGCTTCTCCATCTGCTCACCGGCGTGCTTCACGTACTCTTCATCCTTGCCCTTGGTCTCGAGGTAGCTCATGAAGCGGCCGTCGACGCCCGGCAGGCCGCGGTGCTCCTCGCGCTGGATCTTGCGGAGGGCCTCGGCCTGCGCGGCGCCGGCCGCGTCGGCGTAGGCCAGGTGCTCGGCCAGGGCCTTCTGGTCGGCGCCCTGGCGATCGAGCAGCCCGGCGGCGACCAGGCGCAGGGCGCCGGAGTCCCGGATCGCACACATCCGGTGCAGGAGGTCGACCGCGCCGTCGTAGTCGCCGCGCCGGGCGTGGAGCTCGGCGAGGTTCCCGAGCAGCTGCTGCAGGCCGTACGGGTAATTGGTGTCGGTCCGGGCCGAGAAGTCCTTGTAGAGACCCTCGGCGGCATCCTCGGCCGCCTTCTGACCCTCGGGGGTGCGCAGCCCCGGCCCTACGCGGCGGCCCTGGAATACGCCGTCGGCCAGATGACCGAGCACGTCGGGGCCGGGGGTCCATCGGTCCTCCCGGATCTTGTCGGCGTTGCGGACGACCTGCGCGCCCTCGGCGATCTCCCCCTGCAGCGCCAGGCAGTTGGCCAGGTCGGAGAGCAGCCGGGTGCTCTCCCAGCGGTTGTCCCAGCCCAAGGCCACCCGGCGCCTGGCATACTCCAGGCGCTCGGCCCCGCCGCGCGCCATGTGCATCAGGTTCTGGAGCGCATCGTGGCGGAGCCCGCGCTTGAGGTTCTTGTCGGCTGCAGCCACATCGAAGAGCGCCCGGGCGGCCTCGCGCTGGCCAGTGGAACCAAGCAGGAAATGGGCGGCCCCCAGCCGGCGGACCCCGCCGGACTCGGCCAGGCGGTCGGCGGCGCCCAGCGCCGCGTATTCGCCGCTGCGGCCGCGGAGAATGCTCAGCCAGTTGGAGACCTGCCAGGGCTGATCCACCGCGGCGAAGCGGTTCTGCATCAGTTCCAGCGCCCGGTCGGGCCGGTCGGCCTCGGCGCAGAGTTCGACCATCCGCTGCCAGTAGTCATACTCGTTGCTGACGCCGTAGCCCGGCTGACGCTTGACCAGCGGCAGGAGCGCCTCGTAGACGTCGACCGCCTCCTCCGGCTTGCCGGCGGCGGCCAGGGCCTCGGCCAGGTTCTGCTGGGCGGAGATCTCCTTGGGGAAGGCCGCGGCCATCTCCCGGCGGAACTTGACCAACTCCCCCTGGTCCTCCAGACAGCCGGCAAGCTGCTCGGCGACCTGCGATCGCTGGGAGTAATCGCCGCTCTTGGTGAGGAATTCGCGCCAGAGGGCCTCGCGGCCAGCCCCGTCGCCGGCGGCGGCGAGCGCCCGGGCCAGAAGCCCGGCCACCCCGTAGTTGCCGTTCCAGTCGTGGGCATAGAGCACCGGCCGGAGAACCTCGGCGGCCCTCTCCGGCGAGCCGGCGCGCAGGTCGATCTCGGCCATAGCCAGCGCGGCGCGCTGCTTGTCGGGGCCGGTCTTGGCGTCCTCCAGCAGCTTCCGCCAGGCCTTCTCGGCGCGCTCGGCGAGCTTGGGCGCGTCGGCGCCGGCCGCGGCGACCTGGGCGGCGACGCCGGCCATCCGTTCGGCGACCGCCGCCCGGTGCGGCCACTCGGTTTCCTTGGCCAGGAGCTTCTCCCAGAAGTCCACGGCCCGCCCGGCGGCCTTGCCGGCGAGCATGGCCCGCGAGGTCTCGTCGGCGGCGATCAGCCGGTCGTCCCAGGCCTCGAGCTTGTCGAGCCCGGTGGTCCAGGCGGCCTCGGCACCGGCCGGGTCGTTCAGCTGGTAGTGGGCCCCGGCCAGGTTCCGCGCCGCGTCCTTCACCTCCTCGGGCGTGGCCGCGCCGTCGAGGAGCAACTTCCAGCTGCGGGCCGCCTCCTTGAGCATCCAGCAGCCGGAGAGCGCCCGGGCCTCGGCGGCCCGAAACGACTTTGTCGCCGGGTCCATGTCCGCGGCCCTGCCGTAGGCGGCGGCCGCATCCTTCAGGCGCTTCCGGCCGGAGAAGAGCTGGCCCAGCCGCGCATGGTAGCCGGGCACCTTGGGGTCAACCTCGATGGCCCGCTCGGCGGCGCGGATCGCCGAGAACGGCCGGCCGGCCTGTTCGAAGTAGAAGGAGAGCGAGAAGAGCAGGTTGGCGTCGGCCTTCTCCTCGGCCAGCGCGCGCTGGGCCTCAGGCATGCGCATCTCGCCGGCGTCGGCCGTCGACGAGGGAACGGGGAAGAGCATTGAACCACAGAGGACACAGAGGACACAGAGGTGAGAGAAGGGATTTCTACAAGCCAAGTAAGAGCTCATGTCGTTGTCCTCCGCGTACTCTGTGTCCTCTGTGGTTGGATTGACTCCCACTTGCGCCTCATCCCTGGAAACGAACCGGGGCTCCTTCGCCTTGCGGCTCCGGAGCCCGATTCTAGCCGGTTCGGATTTGCCAGTCACTGCGCTTCTTATCGCCTCCCGCCCCAGTTGCCGCCCATGTTCGGCGAGGGGTTGACTACCGGGCTCACCGGCTTGACGTCCTCGCCCTTGGGCGCGGCATCGAGCGAACGCACCGCCCAGTCCTTGGGCAGCTCCACCTTGAAGAGCTCGGCCTCGGGCTTGAAGTTGACCTTGAGGTCCGAGAGGCGCACCACGCTCGCGGTCGTCGCCGGCGCGGCCTCGACCCGCTCCATGATCACCTTGCCGCTGGCCTCGTCGACCTCCCGGCGGACGGTCTTGCCGGGCTTCTGCTCGTCGTGGTTGATCGTCCTGAAGACCGTGGCCAGCTTCACGCCGCCGACCTCCTTGACCTCTTCGCAGGAGATGGTCCGGACCTTGAAGGCGTAGCGGTTGTTGTTGTTCCAGCGCTGCTCGAAGACCTCGATCTTGGAGACCGGGCCCTTGTCGCCGTCCAGGTACAGCAGCGTGTAGGTGTGCTCCTGCCAGCGGCGGACGAGCTTCAGTACCACCGCGCCTCCTTCTTCCTGCTTCTCGATGCTGATCAGCCACTCGCGGTCGAGCTTCTCGGCCCAGGGGGCGAGGTAGCCGGGCAGCGCCGCCATCAGGTCGAAGAGGTCCGTCCTGGTCGCCGCGCGCTTGGCGGCGTACTTGAGCGTCGGGAAGAGCTGGAAGCGGGTCGCGCCCTCGGAGACGTCCTTGTGGTCGTCGCCCAGCTTGTAGCTGGTGAAGGCGCCCGTCGCCGTGTCGAAGACCACCGTCCACTCGCGACCCTGCTTGGTCTCCTTGCCCTCCTTGTCGAGGGAGAAGGCGCTCACCTTGAGCGCCAGGCTCTCGAAGCGGCCGGAGAGGCCCTTGAGGATCTCCAGGGCCCGGGCGTCGCTCCGCTTCCAGTCGCGGGGCAGGCTGCCCAGTTCGGTGCTGCCGAAGACCGGGAAGATGTCCTTCCGGGCCCAGGCCAGGACGTCGGTGTCGAAGTCGGCGGCGCCGCCGTAGCGGGCTACGGCCTTCTTGCCTCCGCCTTCGGCGCGATAGCCATCGGCGTCGCCCTTGGCCGACTCCTCCATGGGGGCAGGTGGCGCCTTGGCGGCCGGCATGGCGTTGGCCTGCCGGTCCTTGCCATCGGCCAGCGCCCAGCGGCTCTCCCGGTTGGCCGGGGCGCGGCGCAGGGTCTCGGTCTCGGCCTTGTTCTTCTCCGCCTGCTTCGGCATGTCCGATAAGGCGCTGTTCTTGAAATCCACCGCCCCCCGGAGGTTGGCTCCGCCGCCCTGCCCGCCCTCGGCGATCTGGAACTCGGCCAGGTCCTCTTCCTTGCCGCCGAACTCGTCGGCGCGGCGCTCGATGCCGAAGCGCAGGTAGTCCTCGGCGGTCTCCAGCACGATGAAGGACGTGTACTGGCTCATCACCCGGTAGCGCTTGGACGTCTCGATGACCGTGCGCACCAGAGCGTCGGCGCGCTCGGCCTCGGCCAGGGCGCCCTCCTGCTGGAGGTGCTCGATCTTCCGGGTGGCCCAGAGCTTGGGCACGAAGTTGTTGGCCCGGTCGCCGGCCAGATCTGCGGCGAACTCCTTGGCATAGGGCCTGTCCTTGTAGCTGGCGGTCAGCTTCACCGTGGCCCTGCCCTGGTTCAGGTACTTGCCGAAGGCGAAGAGCTGCCGCCCGGCGGTTACGTTCGGGAACCACACCGGGTAGATTTCGGTGACGCCGGCGCCCTCGAACTCCATGCGCACGTTCTCGTAGAGCGGCCAGCCGTAGTCGCTCATCATCTCGCCGACGTGCGCGGCGAGGTCCTCGGCGCTGCCCAGCGGCCGGACCGTGCCGCTGTACTTCTTGACGAGCTCGCCCAGGAACTGCCCGTCCTGGACGCTGCCCAGGGCCAGGCAGTGGATGCGCACGCTGCGGCCGGCCAGGGCCTTCTCGGCGTCGGCGAGCAGCCGGCCGGTCTTGGTGCTGGTGAGCGTCGAGAGGCCCGAGCCGACGTAGACCACCTGGGTCTCGCCCTTGCCGGCGAGCTCCCCGGCGGCCTTCCAGGCCCCGCCCAGGTCGCTGGCGCCCAGGGCCTCGAGCTTGTCGAGCCACTCGCCGGCGGCCTTGAGGTTGGCGGCGCTGGCCGCCACGACGTCCTTCTGGAACTTCCGAGCGAAGGCGTCGTAGGCCACGATGCCGAACTGGTCGCCGGGCTTGAGCTGGGCGAGGGCCGCCTTCACGGCCTTCACGCCCAGGGCCAGGTGCTGCGCGCCCAGTCCGCCGGACTTGTCCAGGACGAAGACGAACCGGCTGGAGCGGGTCTTCTCGGAGTCGATCTCCTCGAGCTCCGGCGAGAAGATCATCAGGAAGTAGCCCTCGCCGTCGCGGGCGTGCCAGTAGGGCACGACCACCAGCTCACCCTGGCCGCGGGCCACGCGGTACTCCAGGGTGAAGTCCCGGTCGGGGGCGACCTTCTCGGCCGAGCAGCTCGCCTCCAGATGGTTCTTCCCGGCCTTCAGCTGCGCCTTGAAGCTGGCCGGGCCGGCCGAGGCATCGAGGATCTCGGGGGTCGAGTCCACCGTGGCCGCCACCTCGATCTTGCCGACCGGGTGGGTCTGGAGCGCGTCGGAGACCAGCGGATAGCTGAAGGCGATCTTGCCGTTCTCGCGCTTGAGGACCTGGTAGTAGCTGATCAGCACGCGCTTCTCGCTCTTGGCCTCGATCGGGAAGACGCGCATCTTGAAGTTGTTGCCGCCGGCCCACTCCAGCAGCGCCGGGTCCTGCTGCTGGACGAGCAGGGCCTCGAAGGTCCGCCGGGCCCGCTGGGCCTCGGCGATCTCGCCCTCCATGAGGTTGTCGCCGATGTACATGGCCAGCCGCGAGATGGTCGAGCCGGCCGGCAGCGGGAAGTAGAAGGTGCCCTCCAGCCGCTGGTTGGACGGGTTGTAGAAGGTCTGGTCGACCTCGACCAGGGCGACCTGCTCGCGGATGGTCACCTTGACGGCGTGCTTGCGGACCTCCAGCGGCTGGCCCTGCCGGCCATCGGCCAGGCGGGGAACGAGCTGGCCGCTCCTGAACTTCTCGACCTCGGCGACCTGCGCGGGCTTCTCGCCCACCTTGACCGCCGGCGCGCCGGCCAGCGCCAGTTGCTCGCGGCCGGCCAGGTCGCGCACCAGGACCTCGCCGCTCAGGACCGTGACGGTCATCACCAGGGCCGACGCCAGAGTCTTGGTCTTCACTGCCTCGTCTCCTTCCGACTTCGCCTCGCCCGCCGCGGCGGGTCCTTCCAGCTTCACAGAGTACTTGGTGCCCAGGGCAATGGCCTCGCCCACCGGGGTCTTGACCGTGAAGCGGCCCTTGTTCTTGGCGACCTCGCAGGTCACCTCGCCCTGGGCGAGCTCGACCAGCGGCCGGACCCGGTCGGGCCAGGTCGTGACCTTGACGACCGAGCCGCCGGCCACGTCGATGACGCTGCCGTCGGCGAGCTCCTGGCGCGCGGCCGCGCCGGCCGCCGGACGGATCTCGCGGACCACGATCTCGGCGGCGTGATTGCGATCGCCGTCGGGCGAAGGCGGGGTGGGCTCAGGCTGCCGGGCTACCGCCAGCAGGATGGCGGCCGCCGCCGCGGCCGCCGCCGCGGCGAGACCGGTCCAGGCCAGTACGCGCCGGCGGGCGGTCGGGCGCCGGCCGGCCGCCAGGCGGCCCATGACGTCCGCAAATACCCGGTCGGCCGCACCCGGACGCGGGGCCTCCGGCTCCGGGGCACGGGCCAGGAGCTTGCCGATGTTGCGGTCAAGATGGTCGCTCATTTTCCGGCCTCCGCTCCGCCGAAGTCCAGGTTCCTGCCGGCCAGCCGGAAGCCCTCGCAGAAGGCGGTCCGCGCCCGCCAGAGACGCGCCTCTGCGGCCTTGGGGGTGGTGGCCAGGACCTCGGCCATCTCCTTCACGGGACGCTCCTCCAGATAGTGCATGCGCAGCACCTTCTCGTAATCGCCGGGCAGCTCGGAGAGTACCAGCTCCACCACGCGCGCAAGCTCGGCGCGCTCGAGCTCGTCGGCCGGCAGCTCGGCGGCCTCCAGGTCGAAGAGCTTCCGGGTGAACTCCTCGTCGAAGCGGCTGAAGACCAGTTCCACCACCGGGCGCTTGCCCCGGCGGCGGAAGAAGTCGATCAGGCGATGGCGGGCGATGCCTCGGAGCCAGACGGCCGGCGGCGTCTTCCCGTCGTAGCCGGCCATGTCCCGGAAGGCCTGGTAGAAGACGTCGGCGGCGACTTCCTCGGCGTCGGCGTGGTTCCCGTCAAGGCGGCAGAGCACGTACCTGTAGACCTCCCCGAAATGCCCGTCGTGGAAGCGCCGAAGCGGCGCCTCCTCTCCCTTGCGGACGGCGGCGAGAAGCTCCTCGCGCAGCCGTTCCCAGTTCTGGTTCTCGGCGGGCTGCATGTCTGATCTCCTGTGCGCATGTTAGGCGCTCAATCATGCGCGAAAAGTGCGGAAATATCCGGGAGCATGGGGCCCGTGGGGCCTATGCCCTTATGGGCCTATGGATCCTACCCCGCCGCTTCGCGCGCCGCCTCCAGGGCGGCCACGTAGTTGGCCACCGGCATGTAGTCGGGCAGCGAGTTGCCCGTGCCCATGGCCCAGTGGCCGTCGCCGTAGCAGTCCTCCACCATCCGGCGCGCGGCGGCGCGGACCTGGTCGGCCGACGAGCGGCAGAGGAAGTCCACGTCCATGCCGCCCAGCGGGGTGATGCGCCGGCCGTAGAGCCGCTTGAACTCGGCCACCGGCAGGATGCCGTCCTCGAAGGAGTGCTTGCCGTCGATGCCGCACCCGACCAGGTCCTCGTAGACCTCGCCCAGGTTGCCGCAGGAGTGCAGCAGGAAGGGCTTGCCGGCGGCGTGGGCCGCCGCGGCCATGTCGCGATACGTCGGGAAGACGTGCTCGCGGAGCACCTCCGGCGGCAGGAAGGTGGAGGTCTTGAAGCCCAGGTCGTCGCCCTGGCGGAGCGCGCCCACGCAGTCCAGCTGGGCCAGGAGCTTCACGGCGCCCACGTGCAGCTCGCGGAACTTCCCGAACATCCGCGCGACGAGCTCGGGACAGTCGACCAGCGCGTAGGACAGGCCCATCACGCCCATCATCATGGATACCCACTCGTAGGGCCCGCAGGCCACGCCGCCGACGATCCTGGCGCCGTCGGGCAGGCCGCGCCCGACCTCCTCGAAGTGGCGCAGCTCGAGCGGGTCGGAGGCCTTCGGCCACGGGAACCGCTCGAAGTCATCCATGGTGCGGATGCAGGTCATGGCCTCCGAGCCCTCGGAGAGTCCGCCGTGCCCCTCGGGCAGCTTGATGCGCAGGGAGATCTCCATGGGCACGCAGTCGAAGCCCATGCCCAGCCAGAAGTCGGCGTAGGCCCGGTGGTAGCCGGGCTTGGTCCAGCCCATGGCCGCGACCGGCTTCCCCAGCCGCTCGGCCATGAAGCCCGAACTGGCCACGTGCTCGTAGAAGGGCAGATGCGCCGGCCGGCCCTGCCGGCGCAGGGCCTTCAGGAACTGCCCGAAATCAGGCTGGTGCTTGCGGAGGTCGATGGGCATGGATTGTCTCCTCCTAGGGGCAGGATGTTAGCAGCTGCCCCGGGGAATGCAGTGCGCCGGGCATCAGCGATAGACCCTGAACGCCTGCCGGAAGGCGGTCGGAGTTGTGCGCAGGTGCTTCCGGAAGGCGCGGCTGAAGTAGTAGGGCGAGGTGAAGCCGGCCCGCGCGCCGATCTCCCCGACCGGCAGGTCGGTGGCCAGGAGCAGGTGCTGGGCCAGCCGCAGCCGGGCGTTGCGGACGTGGGCCAGCGGGCTGCAGCCCAGGGCCCTCTTGAACACGCTGTGGAACCGGGACGGCGACAGGTAGGCCTGCCGGGCGAGCTCCGCCGTGTACAGCGGCCTGGCCAGATTGGCCTCGACGTGCCGCAGGGCCGGCAGCAGCCTGGCCAGCTCCGGATCGGGCGGCGCGATGCTCGGGACCGTGGCATGCGCGAGCAGCAGCTCCAGCATCCGGAAACCGAGCGCCTGGCGCCGGACCAGGGCGGAGAGCTCCCCCCGGGCCGCGGCCGGGTCGAGCTCCCGGAGCTCGGTCATGATCCCCACCAGCTGCCGCCCGGTCGCGCTCGGCACCACCGGCGGAATCCCGGCGGCGGCCAGCATGTCCTGCCCGGCCAGGTCCTCGAAGCAGAACATCGCCCAGGCCGTGTGCATGGTCCGCGGCCCGGCGGTGCCGAGCGCGTGGCGCAGGCCCCGGGGAAGCACCATGGCCTCGCCCGAGCGCACGGTGACCGGCGCGCGGCCCTCCAACTCCAGGATCCAGCTGCCGCCGTCTGGGATCTCGATCTGCCCGTGGGGCAGCTGGCGCCACTCTATCCTCATGGGATGCCGCCGGTCCCCGTGATTCCCGCCCTCGTAGCTGAAGCGGATGTCGGTCGGGAGGTTCGAAGGCGTGGGCATGGTCCGGCTCCTTCAGTAGGATTATGCAAAAGAAACAGAAGCCCGGTGCATTGCTGCCGCTGCCGGCACATTGTACACTGGATGCAGGAAAGGGCAAGCCGCCCACGAACCGCCCAGGAGGACCTCGCCCATGCTGCCAACCGTCGACTTCTGCGGACTTCAGGTGACGCGACTGGTGATCGGCGCCAACCCGTTTGGCGGTTACAGCCACCAGAACGAGGAGCGGGACCGGGCCATGCGCGAGTACCACACGCCCGAGCGCATCCGGGAGACCTGGGACCGCGCCGAGGCCGCCGGCATCAACACCATGATCACCAACAACGAGACCCCGCACGTGCTCGAGGCCGTCCGGGCGTACCGCCGCGGCGGCGGCCGGCTCCAGTGGATCGCCCAGGTCAACCGGCGGGCCAAAGCCGACATGTCCCTGGCCGTCGGGGAGGCGGTGGAGATCGGGTGCAGGGCAATCTACTTCCACGGCGCCCTGGCAGACGGTCTTTACAGCCGGCGGGACAGCCGGACGCTCGGCCAGTGGTGCGAGACCGTGCGGGCGCACGGGATCCCGGTGGGCGTGGCCGGCCACGCACCGGAGACCCACCGCTGGGTCGACTCACTGGGCCTCGTGGACTTCCACGCGGTGTGCTTCTTCAACTGCGGCAGCCTCCACGACGGCAAGGGGGAGCGCTTCCGCCTGCGCGACGTAGTCCCGGCGGCCGAGGCGGTCCGCGCCATCCAGAAGCCATGCATCGCCTACAAGATCATGGGCGCCGGCCGGCTCGACCCGAAGATGGCCCTGGAGTTCGCGCTCACCAACATCAAGCCGACCGACGTAGTCAACGTCGGCATGCACCGCGGCGACAAGGACAACGTGGTCGAGGAGAATGCCGCGACGGTCCGCGAGATACTCAGGGCCGAGGCCGGCGTAGTTCCGGCATGACCGCCCCCCTCTCTTCCCGCGAGCGGGTCCGGCTGGCGCTGGAGCACCGGGAGGCCGATCGGGTACCGGTCGCCATGGTCTGCTCCGGGATCAACCCCGGGGCTAGGCGGGCGTTGGCCGAGCATCTCAAGGCAACGCGCAACACCACCGTCGACGCCTACCTGGCGCCGCTCATCGACATCCAAGGTATCGGCCCGGACTACATCGGGCCGGCTCTGCCCGAGCGCACCGACATCTGGGGCGTCCGGCGGCGCCCGGTGCAGTATGGGGAGGGCGCCTATGACGAGATCGAGCACCACCCCCTGGCGGCCGCGGCCGGCGAGGCGGACCTTGCCGCGCACCCGTGGCCCAGTCCGGACTGGTTTGACTACGAGTCCATCGCCGGGAAGATCCAGGCCCTCGAGGGACAGGAGCTCTGCCTGCTGGTGGCCAACGGCAACATCTTCGAGACCTCCTGGTACCTGCGCGGCTTCGAGAACATCTTCGTCGACCTGGCGACGCAACCGGAGGTGGCCGGCGCGATCTTCGTGCGGGTGACGGACTTCTATCTGGAGTACTTCACCAGGCTGCTCCGGGCCGGCCGCGGGCGCATCGACCTGGTCTTCACGGCCGACGACATCGCCGGCCAGAACGGACTGCTGATGTCGCTGGAGATGTGGGCCGAGAACATCAAGCCCCACCACGTCCGGCTCAACCGGCGCATCCACGAGCATGGGGCGAAGGTCGTCTACCACTCCGACGGCGGGGTGATGGAGGCGGTGCCCGGGCTCATCGACATGGGCATCGACGTCCTGCAGGCGCTGCAGTTCGATGCCCAGGGCATGGAACCGCGCGCGCTCAAGGAGCGCCACGGGCACCAACTATGTTTCGAGGGCGGGGTGAGCGTGCAGCGGACGCTGCCCTTCGGCACGCCGGAGGACGTCCGTCGCGAGGTGCGCCAGCGCATCGCGGTGCTGGGCCGCGCCGGCGGCTTCATCCTCGGGCCGTCCCACGTGATCCAGGACGGCACGCCACCGGAAAACATCGTGGCAATGTTCGACGAGGCGACAGCGGCATCGGCCTGACCGACCGCCAGCAGAGCACCATTTCTCCGTGAACTGGCGCAACCCTCCGACCGTTATGGCCGGCGGAGGAAGCTGGGATGGCGCCCATCGCCCGCGGGACACTGCGCCGGGACGTGGTCCGGATGGCCTGGCAGACGGGGCTGCTCCTCGGGCTGCTGGGCTCCGTCTACGCCGGCGTGAAGCACCGCGGCATGTTCCGGGCCTTCTATTGCGCAGGGCGCCTGGTCAACGCCAGCTGGGTGACGGCCCCGGACTGGGCGGGCAAGCTGGCCGACATCGGTCCGCAGGCGGCGCCCGCCTGCCGGCTGGCGTACCGGCTGGCCGGCGAGGACCGCACCAAGGAGTGGGCCGCCCGGAGCCTGGGCCGCTGCGCCGGACTGGCCGCTCTGCACCGACTGGTCGAGCAGGAGGGGCCCGCCTCACCGGCCGAGAGTGGGCTGGTGGCCGTGCTGATCGACGTCATTCCCGGGGCGCCCGATCCCGACCTGCTGGTCAGCGAGTCCGACCTGGACCCTCCCAAGGAGCCTCTCCAGATCGGCCCCAACCAGAAGACGGCTCTCAGAGCGAGCATCGGAGACTATGAGGTAGTCATCGAATACGAATGGTTCAATGCCGAGTGGTGGCGCCGCTCCGCAGACGGCAAGGTCACGAGCGGGCAGGACCTGCACCTGGATGCATCCACGGTTACCGTCATCCGGCGCAACCGCGACGCCCCAGGAGGCGTGAGACTCGCCGCGGAATCATTCTGCCTGAGGTGACGGGCAACGGGACGCCAAAAGAGCGGGGCGGGCCAAAGCCCGCCCCGCCCGGCGCTGTCGCAACGCCCGCAACTACTTGAGGCCCTCGGCCCTGGCCCTGAACTCGCCGCAGCGCTTCTCCAGGGCGGCCAGCTCCGCCTGCATCTCCTTGACGAACTTGTTGCCGGCGAAGGTGCCGCGCACCGCCTCGAAGTCGGCGGCGGGGGCCTCCGGGCCGCCGTCGGCGCCGAAGCCGATGCGCGCGGTCTCGGAGAACTCCTTCTCGGCGTCGGCCAGGACGAGCTTCACGAACTTGCTGCGGTTCTCGAGCAGGCGCGCCGCGACCTCGGCCAGTTCGGCCCCGGCCAGCTCGGCGGGAGCCTTCCCGAAGCGCGCGGCCCAGGCGGCGGCCACCCAGTTCCATTCGTCGCGCTCGTAGGCCGCGTGGCACTCGGCGAGCTTGGCCTGGAGGGTCTCCAGGGTGCCGACCGCGCCGGACTCGACGTCGGCGGCGAGCTTCTCGAAGCGCTCGCGGGCCACCAGCAGGCCGGAGAGGTCCAGCCACTCGCCGGCGCCCGGCGCCCCGGCCTCCGGGGCCAGTCTCTTCCGGACCGCGGCCAGGCCGTTCTTCAGCTCCGGCTCGGCGCGCGCGACGAGCTTCTCGGCGAGGTACGCGTCGATGGCCGTGCGGTAGAACTTGGAGCCGGTCTTCAGGAGCAGGCGCTTGCACAGCGCCCCGCTGATGGACACGTCCTCGACCGAGCGTTCCGTCTCGGCGGCCAGCTTGTTGAGCAGCGCCTCGCCCCGGATCATCTTGCCCACGGTGTACGGCCCGAAGACCGGGAAGTTGATCAGGTCGCGCTTGGCCGTGCCCTTGCGCCGGTCGCGCGAGGGCCACTTGGCCCCGTCGCGGACCGTGCCCACCGTGAAGATGTTGAAGCCCGGCGTGACCTGGGTCTTGGAGCCCTCGGCCATGATGTAGCTGAAGGGCAGGTCGCCCAGGTCGAAGTTGGCCATGTTCTTGCCGATGACCACCGAGAAGGCCCCCACCCGGCAGGGCCAGAGCAGGTAGCTGAAGGAGCCGGTCTTCGAGCCGCGCTCCATGATGCCCTGGTGCAGCGGGCCGAGCTTGTACATGTGGTTGGACTGGTTGGTGCCGCTCCCGGCGTTGTAGAAGCTGGCCAGGGCGGCGATCAGCAGCGTCGACTTGTGGTGGGTGACCGTGTACGGCCCGGCGAATAGCGAGCAGCCCTCGCCGTGGAAGGCCTCGCAGTTGGCGAAGAACAGGCAGTTCTCGGCCGAGAACTGCTTGCCGATCTTGGTGCCCTGGCCGACGTAGCAGTGCGCCAGGATAGCTCCGTCGGTCACCGAGGCGCCCTCGGCGATCATGAACTCGCGGGCCACCACGCCGGAGCCGACCACCGCCGGGGCGATGGGTTCGGAGAGGATGGTGCCGTTCTCGAGAACCGCGGCGTCCTCGATCCAGGCCGCCGGGCCGACGTTCACGTTGCGAATCCGGCGCACGCCGCGGATCAGGGCCTTGGACCCGATGGTCCCGTGGGGCGCCTTGCCCCGGGCGGTGCGCGCGGCGACCAACTCCTGCAGGCGCCGGACCAGCGCCGGCCGCCAACGGTGCAGCGAGAGCATGTGCGCCACCTGGGCGGAGAGCTCCGGGTAGAGCGGCACCCCGCGGCCGCCGCCCTCGTTGAGGGCCTCGACAACCGAGCCGCAGCCGAAGCTGTCGCCGGAATCGGCCTCGACGACGCCCACGTCCACGATGACCGCGCCGTCGCCCACATGGTAGTTCGCCAGGTGCGACCCGACGTGGCGGATCACGCAGTTGGCCCCGACGGTGACGTCCTTGAGGGTGGCGTTGCCGATGCCCGCCGGCTCCTCCACCAGGCCGAGCTTGACCACGCCCTCCTGCGCGCCGAGCCGGACCTCGCCCAGGAAGCGCACGTTGTGGACGCGCCCGGCGAAGGGGCCGGCGGCCTGGACCTTGCCCCAGTCGGCGGCCGAGCAACCCTGGCGCTCGAGCTGCTCGATCTCGGCCTTGGTCAGCGGGCGGTACTTGATCGCGGTCGGGCTGGGCGTGGCGGTCACGGGAGGCTCCTTTCGGCTCGGCGGCCGGTCACATCCTCTGGCTGACGGACTTGTTCCGGGAGAGCGCGTAGGTGTCGACGGCGATGGCCTTCTCCTCGTTGGTGGGCACGACCATCACGTGGACGCGCGAGTCGGCGGCGGCGACGTCGCCCTCCTTGCCGAAGACGGCCGCGTCGTTCTTCGCGGCGTCGAGGGTGATGCCCAGGTTGGCTCCCAGGCCCTCGATGATCTTGGCGCGGACCGGCGCGGCGTTCTCGCCGATGCCGCCGGTGAAGATCACCGCGTCGAGCCTGGGCAGCACCGCGGCGTAGGCGCCGATGTACTTGCGGATCCGGTAGCAGAAGATGTCCAGGGCGAGCCCGGCGCGCTTGTTGCCCTCGGCCGCCGCCTGGCGGACGGCGCGCATGTCGTTCGAGACGCCGGAGACGCCGAGCAGGCCACTCTTCTTGTTCATCATGGTGTCAATGTCTTTGACGCTCTTGTATTCCGGCTTTCCGGCCAGATAGAAGATGATCGCCGGATCGATGTCCCCGGAGCGCGTGCCCATCACCAGGCCCTCGAGCGGGGTGAGCCCCATGGTGGTGTCCACCGACCTGCCGGCGGCCACCGCGGCCATCGAGCAGCCGTTGCCCAGGTGACAGGTGACGGCGTTGAAATCGTACTTGTGCTTGCCGAGCAGCTCGGCCGCACGCCGGGCGACGTAGCGGTGGCTGGTGCCGTGGAAGCCGTAGCGGCGCACCCGGTACTTCTCGTAGATCTCGTAAGGCAGCGCGTAGACGTAGGCCACCTCCGGCAGGGTGGTGTGGAAAGAGGTGTCGAAGCAGGCGATCTGGGGCACGCCGGGGAGCATCTGCTGGGCGGCGCGTATGCCGGTCATATTCGGGGGGTTGTGCAGGGGCGCCAGGTCGTAGTATTCCTCGATGGTCTTCTCGACCTCGGGCGTGACCAGCACCGAGCCGGTGAACTTCTCGCCGCCGTGGACCACCCGGTGGCCGACCGCCTTGATCTCGTTCATGGCCTTGATGGCCGGTTTCTTCGAGCCGGTCAGGCACTTGACCGCGACGGCCAGGCCCTCGCGGTGGTCGGCGATCGGCTGCTTGCCGGCCTGCTCGCCGCCGTCGTCGGTGTGCTTGTAGGCCGCGCAGGCCTCGCCGATCTTCTCGACCAGGCCCTTGGCCAGCACCGCGCCCTCGGGCATGAGGTAGAGCTGGTACTTGATGGAAGAACTGCCACAGTTGAGCACCAGGACCTTGTCGGGCATGGGAGCGTTCCTTTCGAGCGGGGCCGGAGGATCTTTGGCTGCGATGGGGCACTTATATTCGCGGGCCAAGGGGTTTGCAAGTTCGGCCGGGGGTCCCTTCCGGGGGGCTCCCCGCCGGCCGCCGGGCCGCCCGCAGGCGCCGGATGACCTCATAGGGTTTCAACGGTTATATATGCAGCCCGCGCCCGGCCCCGGAAGAGCCGGGGCTCCGGGCGGCACCTGACACCAGGGGGGATGCTCCGCCGATGGTCACCCGCATTCTGCTGATCGTGCCGCTGGCCGCCAGCCTGGTGGTGCTGGGCTGGGCCGGCCGCCGCTACCGCCAGGAACAGGCCCGTTCGGTCGAGCCTCCGGCCTGGCCGGCCCGGGAGAAGGACCCGGCCGCGTGGACGCCGGCGGACTTCTCCGAGCGCGCCGCGACCCCTGGCGAGCACTTCAACTTCTCCACCGGGCTGACGGTGGCCGGGGGCGCCTCCGGCCGGGCCCGGGTGGCCATCCACTACCGCTCGCCGGCCGACTGCCTCTACGCCGAGGTCGGCGGGGGAGAGTTCTCGCTGGTGGCGGTGCGCGGCGGGATGGCCCGGAGCCTGGCCTTCGGGCCCCTGGGCGCGCCGCTCGGGACCGGCGAGCACGCCTTCGAGCTGCGCCGGCGCGGCGCCATGGTCGCGGCGGTGCTCGACGGCCGGATCCTGGCCGCCGGGTTCGCCGAGAGCTTCGCCGGAGGGTCGGCGGCGGTGGGCTCCCAGGGCGACGGCTTCAGCTTCGTCGGGCCGAAGGTCTTCGAGGTCGAGCCGGTGCTCTTCGTCGACGACTTCATGCGCGTGGAGGGCGCCTTCAGCCAGTGGCGCAAGGTCACCGGCACGTGGGAGACGCGCGGTCCGTCCAAGGACCCCAACGACCGGCGCTCGGACATCTTCCGGCCGTCCATGTCCGCCAACGCCTTCCGCTACAGCGGCACCGGCCGGCCGGCCATGGCCGTGACCGGGCAGACCTTCTGGGACATGTACTCCCTCGCCGCCAGCGTCCGCGGCGCCCCCGGCGGGCAGATGGGCCTGGTCTTCGGCTACCGCGACGAGAGGAACTACGGGTTGTTCCGCTGGTCGGCCCGCCCCAACCCGCTGGAGAGCGCGGCCGGCCTGGCCGAGCTGGTCGCGGTGGACGACGGGCGCGAGGTGGTCCTGCAGCGCGCCCTGACCGGCTACATCCCGGAGCAGTGGTTCCGCGCGGAGGTCACGCTGGGCTGGGGCTGGGCGGAGGTGTGCGTCGACGGCCAGCGGCTGCTGTCCGCGGCCGACCCGCGCCTGGCCGGCGGGGCCGCCGGCCTGTGGGCCTCGGCCGAGGCCGAGACGCTCTTCGACGACGTGCTGGTGGCCGAGGCCGAGAGCTTCCAGGAACGCTTCACCGGCCGCAACGGCACCTGGAACTCCTGGGACTTCCTGAACTCCGCCCCGCACCTGGCCGACGGCCGGGAGGCCGAGGGCCTGGAGCTCGAGGACCGCTCCGCCCCGTCCGCCGGCGCCGACCCCCGCGAAGGCCCCGGCGGCCAGGCGGTCTTCGGTTCCTCGCGCTGGTCGAACTGCGCCATCCGGGCCGAGCTGCTGCCGGGCAAGGCGCCCTGCGGGCTGCTCTTCAACTACCGCGACGCGGCCAACTACTCCTGCCTGCGTTACGACCCCGGGGCCGGCCGGCTGGCCCTGCTCAGCGTGCGCAACGGCGTCCGGAACGAACACGACGGCGCCAGCGTGCAGCTCGACCCGGCCATGCAGACCTTCGAGGTCCGCATGGACCGCGGCCTGGTGCGGGCCTCGGTGGGCGGCCGGCACGAGCTCTTCGCCTGGCAGAGCGCCGGCGGCGGCCGGGCCGGCCTGGCGGTCTGGGGCGGGCGGGTGCTGGCCCGGTCGGTCAGCGTGCGGATGCTCGCCGAGATCGAGCCCCTGCCGGTGGTCAACCCCATCTTCGCCACCGACGCCGAGATGGGCACCTGGTCGAGCTGGCAGGGAGACTGGGCCAGCGAGACGGTCGGGGCCGGCGCCGACGCGGCCACGATCCGCTGGCACCGGGCGCGCTTCTCGGGCGACGTGCAGCTGCTGGTGGAGGTCGCCGGCCAGCCCCGGGGCGCCGGCGCGGCCGGCGGCGGGGAGCTGGCGCTCTCGGTCGCCAAGAGCGGCGACAAGCCCGGCAACGGCTACACCCTGACCCTGGCCGTCCCGGCGGCCGGGGCCGCGGCCGGGACCGGTCCCGGCGCCGCGCAGGGGCTGGCCGGCCCAGCCAAGCTGGCGCTGGTGCGCGACAACCAGACGGCGGCCAGCGCCGAAGTGCCCGCTGGCCGGATCTGGACCCTGGCCCTCCGCAAGGCCGGGCCCTTCCTGGTGGGCAGCGTCAACGGGTCCGACCTGATCACCTGGCGCGACCCCGAGCCGCTGACCGGCCAGAAGGTGGCCTGGAAGTCCAAGGGCGTCAACGTCGAGGAGGACGGCTTCCGGGTCTACTGCCCGGCGGTCCAGAACGAGACCTTCGACCGCGCGCCGGCCGACTGGCGCGTGGCCGAGGGCATCTGGGAGGTCACCAACCGCTGGCAGTGCGACCCGCGCTGGAGCTTCTTCTCCGGCCGCCCGGGCGGGCGCCAGAAGAAGCTGGCCGCGCTGTGGAACAAGCGCCAGCTGGGCGACGACGTGGTCCTGGAGTTCTTCGCGGGCATCAAGATGGATTCGGCCCGCGGCGGCCAGTACCAGTACGCCCGGGACATCAACTGCACCCTGTCCGCCGACGGCAAGGACCTGGCCAGCGGCTACAGCTTCCTCTTCGGCGGCTTCAACGACGACCGCTCGTCCATACTCCGCAGCGGCGTGGAGGTGGCCAAGACGCCGCCGGGCGGCAACGCGGTGATCCCCCGCACCGGCGGCATCCACCACCAGTGGTTCTACATCCGCGCCGAGCGCAAGGGGCCGCAACTGCGCTTCACCGTCGACGGCGGCCGGCGGGTCGACCTGACCTACACCGATCCGCAGCCGCTGACCGGGAAGCGCATGGCCATCTGGAACTGGGACTGCGGGATCATCTTCAGCCGGGTGCGCGTCTCCGGTCCGGACTGCGCCGAGCTCGAGCCCCTGGACTTCGTCCCGGGCTCCGCGCTGCTGGCCCCGGTCAAGGACAAGAGCTATGACTTCGCCGAGTGAGCGCCGCACCGCGCGACGCGGCGGGGCCCTGGGCTGGGTCGTGCTGGTGCTGTGTCTGGCCGCGCTGATCGGCGCGGCGATGCTGGCCGAGCGCACCAAGCGCCTCGGGGCCGAGAAGCTCTCCCGCCAGACCTCGGCCACCGTGGAGACCGACCCGCCGGCCGCCGAGGTCTGGCTGGACGGCAGCTACGTGGGCCTCTCCCCGGTGGTCGTCAGGGACCTGGGCATCGGCGAACACCTCTTCGAGGCCCGCTGCGGCGGCCGGGTGCCCAAGGCCGAGCGCCGCACACTGGGCGCCGAACCCGAGACGATCAGCCTGCGCCTCGAGCCGCAGGCCACCGGCGGAATCGACATCCGCAGCGTCCCCGAGGGGGCCGAGGCGCTGATCGACGGCCAGAGCCGGGGGATCACTCCGCTGGAGATCGGGGGCCTGGCCCCGGGGACCTACCGGCTGGTCCTGCACAAGGCCGGCCGCGACCACTGGAGCCAGCCGGTCACCGTGCAGGCCGGAAAGACCACCGCGGTTTCGGCCGAGCTCCCGGACCACGTGCTGACCTTCCTGCTGGCCGCGGCGGAGGCCGATCCCAAGAAGATCTCCAACTGGACGGAGCTCGGCCACTACTACGGGGTGCGCGGACGGGAGGACGAGTCCGCCCAGGCCTTCAAGAAGGGGCTGGCGCTGTGCCTGGACGGGACCGCCGGCGGGGGCGACGACATCAACCGGCACTTCCAGATGCTCGGCCGGCAGCTGCACTGGCCGGGGCGCGACCGCACCGACTTCCGCAACAAGATCGCCGCGGCCTTCACCGACCTGGCCGCCCAGCACGCCGACAATCCGTCAGGAATCGCGCGACTGGCCGGCGTCCTCGAGCAGCAGCGCCGCTTCCAGGATGCCATGGCCATGTACATCGCCGCCTGCAAAAAGACCGGGGGAGCCAACTCCGACCTGGTGGGCCAGGGCTTCTGCCTGGCCCTGAAGCTCAACCAGATGGACTCCGCCAAGGAGATCGCCGGCCTGGGCCGCAAGGGCCGGCCCCAGGACGGATCGCTGCGGGTCGTGCTGGGCACGCACTGCCTGACCAGCTACGCGCGCCAGGAGGGCGAGGCCCAGGGCACGACGCTGGCGCTGGCCGAGGAGCTCTTCGCCGAGGCGGCCGGGCTGCTCCCCGAGCGTCCGGCCAGGGCCCAGGCCATCTACAGCCAGGCCCGCGCCCAGGCCCTGCGCGGCCGCCAGGCCGAGGCCGCGGCCAGCTACGCCCGGGCCGCCGAGGAACTGGCCGCCGGCAAGGGCGACCGCGCCAAGTGGGCCGAGTGGCTCTTCGAGAGCGCCTCGCTCCAGGTCAAGCTCGGCAAGGTCGAGGAGGCCCGCTCGGTGCTCGCCCGGATCGTCAAGGACGGCCCCGAGGGCGCCGTGAGGACCCGCGCCCAGCAGGAGCTGGCCCGCCTGGCTCCTCCGCCGCCCCCGCCTCCTCCGCCGCCCCCGCCGCCGCCCCAGCCGAAGGCCGAGGGGCAGCCTCCGGCCTGACCGCCGCCAGCCGGCGGCGGGCCTCCCGGCACTGCCGACTCCCCGGAGCGAAATCGCGGCAGACCGCGGGCCGCGTCGCGTATATGGCGCAGCAGCCGCCGGAGTCCAGGAATGGGCAGCGTTCGTGGAAGGGAAGCGGGTGGAGTCGCCAGGCCCAGCGCTCGGTCCGCAGCCAGGGCTTGAGCTCCATGGCCTCCGAGCGGATGCGCGGCTCGCGCCGGGCGTCGTCGTCCGAGGCGAACACCGGAAACGTGCGGCAGCAAGCTCCACAGCGGCGGCAGTCGGCCACGGCCCGGCGGCCCCCCGCGCTCAGGGCGTCGGAGCCCGCCCGCGGCGGCTGGAGACCTTCAGGCGGATCTTGGAGCAGGCCTCGGCCACCGAGGCGCAGATGGTCAGGGCCTTGTCCAGGTTGGCGGCAGCCAGCATCTTGCAGACTGAACCGCCGGGCGCGGCCAGCACCAGGCGGCCGCCGGCGTCGTCCAGGATCTGCTTGAAGTACAGGAAGACGCCCAGGCCGGTGCTGCTCACGAAGTGGGCGGCGGACAGATCGACGATGATCCGCCGGTGCCCCTCGGCGAAGGCCGTATGCAGCTTCTCCTCCAGGAGGGCGTGGCCGTCGGCGGCAATCCATCCTATGGGCCGGAAGAGCAGCACGTCGTTCTGCCGGGTCATCTCGACCTTCAGGGCCGGAAAACTCATGATTTCCCCTCGCAGCCCGTTGATGCCGTGAGTATACCGCGCCGGCGGCGCGGACACAAGGCGGGGAACTGCGCAGTCCGGGCCATGGGCGCCGAGCAGCTTGACGGCCGGCTGCGCCCGGCCTACCATGTGCCGTCGCCGGCCCCCCACGTTCCTGTCAAGGAGAACGCCATGGACGTCCGCCTCGCGATCCTCTGCACGATGGTTGCCTGCCTGGCCTGCGCGGTGCTGTCAACCCCAGCCCCGGCGGGCGAGCCGGCCGGGCTCCCCGAGGCCGTCGAGGTCCCGCGAGTCCTGCCCGACGGCTGCGTGGACACCTCCTCGATCGAAGGCATCCTCAAGGGCGTGCTCAAGGAGGGCATGAGCGACCAGGAGAAGGCCATCGCCCTCTACCAGTGGTTCCGACGGCTGGTCTTCCACCACCGCAACATGGGCACCGACCGGCGTGACGTCCTCCGGGTGGTGAACTCCTACGGCTACAACCTCTGCGGCAGCCAGACCGCCTGCATGCTGGTGCTGCTCAAGGCCGCGGGGCTCAAGGCCCGGATGGTGGCCGGCGACGCCGGAGAGGGCTACGGCGGGCACACTTTCTACGAGGTCTTCTACGGCGACAAGTGGCACTGCTTCGACACCATGACCAGCTTCGCGGTCCTTAACCGCGAGAAGCCCCCGATGGTCGCCGGCCTCGAGGAGATGAAGGCCGACCCCACGCTCGTCTCCAAGGCCGTCGAGGAGAAGCGCACCGTACCCGGCTTCCTGCCCTGCCAGCACGAGCCGGAGATCACCTACGACAACCGCGAGGAGCTCGCCAAGCTCGGCTGGAAGGCCGACTTCCGCTGGGCGACCTTCACCTTCGGCAAGGGCAAGGCCGCCGACGTCCTTGGCTTCTGGCTCAAGGCCCCGGAGAAGCCCACCTTCGGCGGCGAGGACTATGGCGGCGCCAACCGGCCGGGGCTGCTGGACATCAGGCTCAAGCCCGGCGAGCGCTGGGTGAGCCTGTGGGACAACCTCGGCAAGTGGGTGGAGAGCTCGAGCTACCCGGCGCTGGGGCCCTTCCACACCTGCGGGCGCGCCGACTCCGCCGACGACGTGAACTTCAGGTACTACGAGCCCTACGCCAAGAAGGACGTCGGGCCGGTCAAGACCTGCTACCGCTACTACGGCAACGGCTTCCTGGAGTGGAAGCCGGCCGACGCCGCGGCGCTTCTGACCGGCTCCAGCGCCAGGGATCTGACCGCCGCGGCCGACGGCGCGGCGCTCTCCGGCTCCGGGGAGCTCGCCAT
This sequence comes from Planctomycetota bacterium, assembly GCA_022703445.1. Classification (GTDB taxonomy): domain Bacteria; phylum Planctomycetota; class SZUA-567; order JAKLDR01; family JAKLDR01; genus JAKLDR01. The sequence goes on from JAKLDR010000004.1 coordinate 45,066, forward strand.
CCCGGTCAGGGCCCCCGGGCCGGTCGTCGGCATCGAGCTCGACCTGGACCTCAAGCAGAAGGGCGCGGCCGCCAAGACCGTGGTGCTTCTCGTGCTGGGCAAGGACAGCAAGGAGGTCTGGTCCAAGGCCGGCGACGCCGCGGGCGTCGAGAAGGTGGTCATCCCCTACCAGCCCTCGGGCTCGCCCTGGTGCGAGTACAGCCTGGCGATCAGGACCGCCGCTGGCGCCGACGGCTCGGCCCAGTTCGCGGTGAAGCGCCTGAAGACCGTCTACCAGCTGAACATCTACGCGCTGCCCGGCCTCCAGCCCGGGAAGAACACCGTGCGGGTCTCGGCCAAGACGGCGAAGCTCGCCGGCTCCAAGCTGGTCGTCGAGTACCAGTGGAGCGACGGCGAGGGCTGGAAGGACGAGCACCGGTACGCCAAGGAGTTCCAGTCCTTCCCGGCCAGCTTCGACGTCGAGGTGACCGGCGCCAAGATGCCGCGGATGAAGTCGCTCGAGCTCCGCGTCGAGCCGGCGGGGAAGTAGCTCCGCGCGGCCTTCGCCGCACCACCGGGGCCTCGGCGTCGGCAACAACGGCGCATCCTCGCTTTCCCGCGCCGCCGCGGAATATCAGCCGTAAGTTTCCCTGTTTCACGGGGTTGACTCGGCCCGATAATACGGTTAGAGTCTAGTGGCCGAGCCCGGAGGCGGCCGCGGCCGCCGGGGCGCAGGCCGGGAACAGGAGAACTACCATGGCCGGCAAGGGCGACGAAATCCTCAAGAGCGTTTCCGAGAAGTTCGACCAGAAGAACTACCGCGACCTGCACTGGACCGGCTCCTTCCGCGACTACCTCGAGCTGGTGACCGCCAACCCCCGGATCGCCCGGAACGCCTTCCAGCGGCTGCACGAGATGATCCTCTCCTACGGCGCGGAGGAGTACACCCGCCACCGCGAGAAGCTCATCCGCTACCGCTTCTTCTCCGACCCCATCTCCGGCGGCCGGGACGCGGTCTTCGGGCTGGACAAGGCCCTGATGCGCTTCGTGCACAACCTGAAAAGCGCGGCCATGGGCTACGGCGCCGAGAAACGCATCATGCTGCTGCACGGCCCCGTGGGGTCGTCCAAGAGCACCATCGTGCGCCTCCTCAAGAAGGGGCTGGAGGTCTACAGCCGCACGCCGGAGGGCGCGCTTTACTCCTACGGCTGGAAGACCGGCGAGGGCGCAGCCGTCGAGCCCTGCCCGATGCACGAGGACCCGCTGCGCCTCGTGCCCCCGGCGCTGCGCGACCGGGTGGCCGCGGAGATCAACGCGGCGGCCAAGAGCGACTACCAGGTGACCATCGGCGGCGACATCTGCCCGTTCTGCCGGCGCTACTACTCCGAGTGCATGGACAAGTTCAAGGGCGACTGGAGCAAGGTGGTCGACCAGGTCGAGGTCCGGCGCATTCTGCTCTCGGAGAAGGACCGGGTGGGCATCGGTACCTTCCAGCCCAAGGACGAGAAGAACCAGGACTCGACCGAGCTGACCGGCGACATCAACTACCGCAAGATCGCCATCTACGGATCGGACTCCGACCCGCGGGCCTTCAACTTCGACGGCGAGTTCAACATCGCCAACCGCGGCCTGGTGGAGTTCATCGAGGTCCTCAAGCTCGACGTGGCCTTCCTCTACGACCTCCTGGGCGCGAGCCAGGAGCACGCCATCAAGCCCAAGAAGTTCTCGCAGACGGACATCGACGAGGTGATCATCGGCCACACCAACGAGCCCGAGTACCGCAAGCTCCAGTCCAACGAGATGATGGAGGCCTTCCGGGACCGCACGCTCAAGATCGACGTGCCCTACAATACCCGGCTCGACGACGAGATCCGCATCTACGAACGCGACTTCGCCTCGGGGCGGGTGCGCGGCAAGCACGTCGCCCCGCACACCCTGGAGGTGGCCTCCATGTGGGCGGTGCTCACCCGCCTGGAGGAGCCCAAGAACGCCCAGCTGACGCTGCTCCAGAAGCTCAAGCTCTACAACGGCCGGACGCTCCCCGGCTTCACCGAGGACAACATCAAGGAGCTCAAGGACGAGGCCCCGCGCGAGGGCATGACCGGCATCTCGCCGCGCTACCTGCAGGACAAGGTCTCCAACGCGCTCGTCTCCGAGGACGACGAGGGCTGCGTCAACCCCTTCATGGTCATGAACGAGCTGGAGGGCGGGCTCGACCACCACTCGCTGATCAGCAGCGAGGACCAGAAGCGCAAGTACCGCGAGCTGCTGGCCATGGTCAAGGAGGAGTACGAGGACATCGTCAAGAACGAGGTCCAGCGGGCCATCTGCGCCGACGAGGAGGCCATCTCCAAGCTCTGCGCCAACTACATCGACAACATCAAGGCCTACACCCAGAAGGAGAAGGTCCGCAACCGCTACACCGGGCAGTTGGAGGAGCCCGACGAGCGCCTGATGCGCTCGATCGAGGAGAAGATCGAGATCCCGGAGAGCCGCAAGGACGACTTCCGCCGGGAGATCATGAACTACATCGGGGCACTGGCCCTGGAGGGCAAGACCTTCGACTACCGCACCAACGACCGGCTGCGCAAGGCCCTCGAGCTCAAGCTCTTCGAGGACCAGAAGGACTCGATCAAGCTCTCGAGCCTCGTCTCCAGCGTCGTCGACAAGGACACCCAGGAGAAGATCGACGTGGTCAAGAGCCGCCTGGTCCGCAACTACGGCTACTGCGAGGTCTGCGCCTCCGACGTGCTCTCCTACGTGGCCAGCATCTTCGCGCGCGGGGACACGGCGGAGTAGGGCAAGGCCGAGGCCGATGATCACCCGCATCCAGCGCGACCACGGGCGGTTCCAGCAGATCGTCCGGGGGATGATCCGCAAGGACCTGCGCAAGTACATCACCCGCGGGGAGATGTTCGGCAAGAAGGGCAAGGACCTGGTCTCCATCCCGCTGCCCCAGATCGACATCCCGCGGTTCCGCTTCGGCAAGAACCAGGGCGGCGCCGGCCAGGGCGAAGGCGAGCCGGGCGACTCGCTCGGCGGCCAGCCGCAGCCCGGCCAGGGCCCCGGCGCCGGGGAGGACGAGGGCCAGCACGTTCTGGAGGCCGAGCTGACCCTCGAGGAGCTGGCCCAGATCCTCGGCGAGGAGCTCGAACTGCCCAACATCCAGCCGCGCGGCAAGAAGGTGGTGGCCAGCCTCAAGGACCGCTACACCAACGTCCGCCACGTGGGCCCGGAGAGCCTCCGGCACTTCAAGCGCACCTACATAAAGGCCCTGCGCCGGCAGCTGGCGGCCGGGGAGTACGCCCCCGGGGACCCCCTGGTCCTGCCCATCCGCGAGGACAAGATGTACCGCTCCTGGCAGACCATGGAGGTGCCGGAGTCGAACGCCGTCATCATCTACATGATGGACGTCTCCGGCTCCATGGGCGACGAGCAGAAGGAGATCGTCCGCACCGAGGCCTTCTGGATCGACACCTGGCTGCAGCACCAGTACAAGAAGCTGGTCACCCGCTACATCATCCACGACGCCGCGGCGCGGCTGGTCGACGCCGAGACCTTCTTCAAGACCCGCGAGTCCGGCGGCACGGCCATCTCCTCGGCCTACCGCCTGGCCCGCGAGCTGATCGGGCGGGAGTACTCGCCCAGCGATTGGAACATCTACCTGTTCCACTTCTCCGACGGCGACAACCTGTCGAGCGACAACGAGGTGAGCCTCAGCCTGCTCAAGGACGACCTGGTGCCGGCGGCCAACCTCTTCGCCTACGGGCAGGTGAAAAGCCTCTACGGCTCCGGCGAGTTCAAGAACTACCTCGATGAGAAGCTCCACTGCGAGAACCTGATCACCGCGGAGATCAACTCCCGGGAGGAGATCCTGGACTGCATCAAGGCGTTCCTGGGGAAGGGGAAGTAGGCCCGTGAACCTGCCCTCCCAGCTCGACCTCGAGAAGGAGCGCATCAAGGGCTTCGCGGCCGACTACGGCCTGGAGCCCTTCGACACGGTCTTCGAGATCGTCGACTGCGACCAGCTCAACATGATCGCCGCGTACGGCGGCTTCCCCACCCGCTACCCGCACTGGCGCTTCGGCATGGAGTACGAGCACCTCCGCAAGACCTACACCTACGGCCTGGGCAAGATCTACGAGCTGGTCATCAACAACGACCCCTGCTACGCCTACCTCCTGAAGAGCAACTCGCTCCTGGACCAGAAGCTGGTCATCTGCCACGTCTACGGGCACTCCGACTTCTTCCGCAACAACCTCTGGTTCGCCGATACCAACCGGAAGATGATCGACGAGATGGCCAACCACGGCGCCCGGGTCCGGTCCTACGTCAAGCGCCACGGCCGCGACGCGGTCGAGGACTTCGTGGACCGCTGCCTGTCGCTGGACAACCTCATCGACCGGCACGCCCCCTTCATCAAGCGCTGCGACCGGGCCGAAGCGCCGCTGGCCGAGCCGGAGGAGCCCCGCCGGGCGGAGGTCCGCCGCATCAAGAGCAAGGACTACATGGACGCCTACATCAACCCCCCGGAGTTCCTCGCGCGCCAGAAGAAGCGCGGGGAGGAGGGACTGAAGCGCGCCCGGAACTTCCCAAGCGAGCCGCAGGCCGACGTCCTGCTCTTTCTCATGGAACACGCCCCGCTGGAGCGCTGGCAGCGCGACATCCTCTCCATCATCCGGGAGGAGGCCTACTACTTCCTGCCCCAGGGCATGACCAAGATCATGAACGAGGGCTGGGCCAGCTACTGGCACTCGCGGCTGATGACCGAGCGCGCCGCCGGGGCCGACGAGATCGTCGACTACGCCGACCACCACTCCGGAACCATGGCGGTGCAGCCCGGACGGATCAACCCCTACAAGCTCGGCCTGGAGCTCTTCCGGGACATCGAGGAGCGCTGGGACAAGGGCCGCTTCGGCCCGGAGTGGGAGGACTGCCAGTCCGACGCCGAGCGCCGCAGCTGGGACAAGGGGACCGGCCAGGGCCGCGAGAAGGTCTTCCAGGTCCGCAAGATCTACAACGACCTGACCTTCATCGACGAGTTCCTGACCCCCGACTTCTGCCGCCGCCACCGGCTCTTCAGCTTCCATTACGACAAGCGCGCCGAGGAGTACAAGATCGAGAGCCGGGCCTTCAGGAAGATCAAGCGCCGGCTGCTGGCCTCGCTCACCAACTGCAGCCAGCCGATCATCCGGATCGTCGACGGCAACTTCTCCAACCGCGGCGAGCTGTACCTGGCCCACCAGTACGAGGGCACCGAGATCGAGATCGCCAAGGCCCGCGAGACCCTGGCCAGCCTGCACGCCGTCTGGGGCCGGCCGGTCCACATCGAGACGGTGGTCGAGGGCAAGGGCCGGGTCTACTCCTTCGACGGCCAGGAGCACAAGGAGACCGAGCGAAAGCTGGAGTCCGCCGAAGCCGCCGTCTCCGATGCCGACGGCGAAGACGACGAAGACTGACCGCATCATGAAGGGCATCTTCGGCATGATGACGCCTGGTGGAAGGTCTGCGGGCGCGCGTTCCAGCCTGCGCCCGTCATTCATAACTCATCGGCGGTCCGCATGACCGCCCTGCGCATCCTGGCCATCACCTCGAGCCCCCGGCGGGGCGGCAACTCCGAGACCATGCTGGACGCGGTCGTCGAGGGCGCGCGCGCGGCCGGCGCGGAGGTCGAGAAGGTGGCGCTTCGCGACGTCGCCGTCCAGTCATGCATGAACTGCGGCGGCTGCGACCGGACCGGGCGCTGCGTGCTCCGCGACGGCGGCACGGAGCTCAACGAGCGGATCCGCGCCGCCGACCGGCTGATCCTGGCCACGCCGATCTTCTTCGGGTCGATGTGCGCGCAACTCAAGACCCTGATCGACCGCGGCCAGCCCTTCTGGGTGGAGAAGTACGTGCTCAAGAGCCAGCCTGAACCCCGGCCTGTCGAGCGGCGGGGCCTGCTGGTGGCCTGCGGAGGGTTCGCCAGGGGCGAGAAGTTCCTGGCCAGCGCCGAGGCGATCGCCAGGGTCTACCTGCTCTGTCTGGACATGCGCTGCGCCGGGTCCGTCTTCCAGCCCGGCGCCGACGCCAAGGGCGCGATCCTCGCGCAGCCGCAGGTCCTGGACCGCTGCCGCGCCGCCGGCGCCGAATTGGCGGGACCGTGAGTCCGGCGAGCATCCCGAGCCCGGCGGCCCCGGAGCCCCACGGCGCCCGCTTCGTCGCCCTGCTCCTGCCCGAGACCGGACCCATCCTCCGCCAGCCCGGCTACTACTCCTCGATGATCGAGGGCCTGAACGCCGGGCTGATGGAGCGCCACGTCTTCATGCGCCCGGTCCAGTGCCTCCACGAGTACCAGAAGGAGCACTTCCTGCACGGCCACATGCACATGTACTCCGGGGTGGCCATCCTGGGCACGCTCTTCAGCGCCGAGCTCTTCGTCCGCGCGGTGGTCGAGAACGTCCCCGGGCCCAAGGTGATGCTCGACCACCACGTGCCCGACCTGGGCATCCACAGCGTCACCGAGGACTCGGAGGCCGGCATGCGCCTGCTGGCCGGACACCTGCTGTCCCTGGGGCACCGCCGGCTGGCCTACCTGGACCACGCCGTCCCCGAGGCCAACCCCTGGAAGCGCGCCGGCATCGACGCCGCCCTGAACGCCGCCGGCCTCCCCGGCCTGGGCCGGGGCTGGACCGCCGGCTGCCGCGACCAGTTCAGCGACGCGGCCACTGCCCTGGACTGGTTCCTGGGGCTCTCGCCCCGTCCGACCGCGATCCTGTGCTTCAACGACTCCCGGGCCCTGCTGCTGCTCCAGGCCGCCGCCGAGCGCGGGCTGCGCGTCCCCCAGGACCTGTCCATCGCCGGCTACGGCGACGTGGCCGTCCGCACCGGCCGCAGCGCATCTCTGACCTCCGTGTGGGTGGACCCCGCCCTGATCGGCCGGCGCGCCGCCGAGCTGCTGACCGCCGCGCCGGCCGGCCCGCCGGCGCTGGTGCGGGTCCCGCCGGAGCTCATGGCCCGGGGCACGACCGCGCCCCCGCCGCCGGGCTTGGCCTGAGCGGCTTCGGAGGAGAGCCCATGCCCCCCCCGCCCGAAGCCTCCCGGCATCCGCGGTTCGTGGCCGTCCTGGTGCCGGAGCCCGACAAGGTGCTCAACGACCGGATCTACTACGGACCGATGATGCAGGGGCTCAACGACGGCCTGATGGAGCGGCGCCTGTTCATGCGCCCGGTGGCCTGCCTGCACGACTACCAGCGCGAGCACTTCCTGCGCTCCGGCCCGGCTCTCTATGCCGGAGCGGCCTTCGTCGGCTCAGTCTACGCCTTCGACGGCTTCGTCCGCGACGTGGCCAGGGGCATCCGCGGCCCCAAGGTTATCGTGGACCACCACCTGGACGATCCGCCGATCCACAGCGTCCGGGAGGACGCGGTGGCCGGCATGCGCATGGCCGCGGAGCACCTGCTGGCGCTCGGCCACCGACGCATGGCCTACCTGGACAACGAGCGGGCCGACATGAACCCCTGGAAGCGCCAGGGCGTGGACGAGGCCCTGCGCGCGGCCGGCCTGCCCGGCCTGGAGCCCGGCCGCACGGCCGGCTGCCGGATGAACTTCGGGGACACGGCCACCGCCCTGGACTGGTTCCTGGGGCTGGCCCCCCGGCCCACGGCGGTGGTCTGCGCCGACGACTTCCGGGCGCTCTTCCTGCTGCAGGCCGCCGCCGAGCGCGGCCTGCGCGTCCCCGCGGACCTGTCCATCGTCGGCTTCGGGGATCTCGCGGTGCGTTCCGGCCGCAGCCGGCAGCTGACCTCGGTGGGCACGGACCCGGTGCTCCTCGGCCGGCGCGCGGCCGAGCTGCTGGCCGGCCCGGCGGACGCCGTCCCGGTGGCCGCCTTGATCCCACCGGAGATCTTCGTGCGCGGCACCACCGGAGCGCCGGCGGCGAAAGACGGAAATTGACGATTGACGATCGCTGATTCCTGATATCGGAGGGCGGGAAACGGCCGGCAGGCCAACTTCATCAATCAGCAATCTTCCATCGCAATCTGCGATTCGCCGTCCGCTCCTAGCCCTTCATCCTCCTCAGGACTTCCCCGCGCCGGGGCATCCCGGCCTGGGCGCCCTGTCGGGTGACCTTGATGGCCGCGGCGGTCACGGCGAACTCCATCGCGAGGCTGACGCTCTGGCCGCCGCACTCCGTCGCCAACTGCGCCGCCAGGCACCCGTTGAAACAGTCCCCGGCGCCGACCGTGTCGACCGGCTTGACCTTGGGCGGCACCGCAAACCCGGGCCTGTAGTCGCCGCCGCCGTAGAGGTCCACGCCCCGCGCGCCGCGGGTGACCGCGACGAACGGATACTGGCGCAGATGTTTCCCCCGGTAGCCCGAGACGCGCCCCAACGCCGGGCGGCTCCCGGGCGGCGCGCCAAACAGCAGCTCGAACTCGGTCTCGTTGGGAGTCAGGAAGTGGCAGTGATCCCGGAACTCGCGCGGCAGCCCCCCCGGCGGCAGCGGCGCGGGGTTGAGGATGATGTTCCCGCAGCCCGTGCGCCAGGCGGCGCTGAGCGCCTCGCCGACGGTCGCGAGCGGCACCTCCAGGGAGCAGACCAGCGCGTCGGACTGGCCCAGCTTCGGCATCGCCCTGCGGAGATCCGCCGGCGTCAGCCGCGCGTTGGCGCCCGGCGCCACCAGGATCATGTTCTCGCTCTTGGCGCCCTTCCTGCCCTCGCCGATGGCGATGAGCGCCACGCCGCTGGGGACGCCCTTCTTCGTGACGCAGCGCGAGCAGTCCACGCCCTCGCGCTCCAGGTCGGCGCGGCGGGCGCGGCCGAAGTCGTCGTCGCCGAAGGCGCCGATGAAGATCACCCTGGCCCCGGCGCGCGCGGCGGCCACCGCCTGGTTGGCGCCCTTGCCGCCCGCGAAGGTCAGGAGATCCCCGCCCAGCACAGTCTCGCCCGGCCCGGGCAGCCGCCCGGTGCGGACCACCAGGTCGGTGTTCGAGCTGCCCACCACCACCACGCGGCCACCCCGCCTGGACCCGTGCGCCGAGATTCCCATGCTCTCCCCGCCTTTCCCATCCGGAACCGCCGGACAGCATAGCGCCGGCCGGCCCGAAAGCCAGCGCCCGCATGGTTCCTACAGGGCTATTTCTAGAAGCAATGACAACTGGCGGCGGGTTCAAACCACAGAGGACCAAGAGGACGCGGAGGACAACCCGGGGCGATTGTCCGCGGAGATCTCCTGTGGCAAGACATGGACTGTAGCCATGGACGATGAGTTCCCGCTGCCCTCTGCGTCCTCTGGGTACTCTGTGGTTGGAATCCCTGTTTCCTGCAATGCCCGTTGCGGTTCTTGCGGCCCGTCCGGCGAGGCCGATAATCCCCGGGGGAGAAGTGGAGGACCCGCGATGAGGATGGACACGGGCGTGGCCGCGCGCGCACTGGCCGGCTGGCTGCTGCTGGGCTGGGCAGCCGGCGCCGCGCCGGCGCCGGCCGGGGAGGTCTCGAAGGAAGCCATGGACACGGTGACCGGACTGCTGGATCCCTTCTGGAAGTCGAAGACCATGCGCGGCGAAGCCCTGTTCTTCGCACAGCGCAAGGCGGGCGAGCCGCTTGAGGCCCGGCTGCTCTTCCCGCCGGAGGCGGTGGTCTCGGTGCGGAGCGCCACCGGCGAGGTGACCTACGAGGAGGGCAAGGACTACGCCCTGGACAAGGCCGCCGGGGTCGTCCGGCTGCTGCCCGGCTCGCGGATCCCGTCGAAGATGCCGGAGGAGATGTACCCGCCGGCCGACTCCAAGCTGCCCAAGATCTCCTCCCGGAAGGGCGATCCCAAGACCCATCTGATCTGGAGCGAGGGCAGCTTCTTCCACAAGCTGCAAGTCGAGGTGACCTACACCCACGCCGCCGGCCTGTGGCCGGGCTACGTCCCGAAGTTCGCGGGCGCCGCACTGCCCGGGACGCTGAAGAAGCTCCGGGCCAAGGAGCCGCTCAAGCTCTGCATGGCCGGCGACAGCATCTCGGCGGGCTACAACGCCTCGAAGCTGACCAAGGCGCCGCCGCTCATGCCCTGCTACGGGGAGCTCGTGGCCCTGGGGCTGGAGAAGGCCTGGGGCTCCAAGGTGACCTTCGCCAACTTCGCGGTGGGCGGCTGGACCTCGGACAACGGCCTGGCCGCCATCGGCAAGGTCGCCGCCGAGAAGCCGGACCTGGTGATCATCGCCTTCGGGATGAACGACTCGGGCAAGGCCCCGGCCAAGTACGCGGCCAACATCAGGGCCATGATGGAGGAGGTCCGCAAGACCTCGCCCGGGGCCGAGTTCGTCCTGGTGGCCTCGATGCTGCCCAACCCCGAGTGGAGCGCCACCCGCTCGGAGAGCTTCCCGCCGTTCCGGGACGAGCTCGCCAAGCTCTGCGGCAACGGTGCGGCCCTGGCCGACCTCACCGCGGTCTGGGCCGAGATGATGAAGCGCAAGAGCTTCCACGACCTGACCGGCAACGGCGTCAACCACCCCAACGACTTCGGCCACCGGCTCTATGCCCAGGTGATCCTGGCGCTGCTGGTCGAATAGCGGCGGCCATGGACGACCGCCCGGGCGTCCTCATAGTCCAGATCGACGGGCTGGGGCTCGACGTGCTGGTCGGCGCGCTCCGCCACCGGGTCATGCCCTTCACCCGACGGCTGCTGCGCCGGCACGGGCACACACTCATTCCGACCCGCTCCGGGGTGCCTTCCAGCACCCCGGCCTTCCAGGCCCGGCTCTTCTACGGGGCCCCGGCCGCGCTGCCCGGGTTCCGCTGGTACGAGAAGGCCTCCGGCCGCATCCGGGTCATGAAGAACTACGAGGACATCTGCTCGGTGCTGACGCGGATGCCCGAGTCGGCCGGGGTCATGTCCGGCGGCGCGGTCTACGGTGCGTTCTTCTCGGGCGGGGCGGAGCGGGCCTACTTCACGCCTGGGCAGCGCGACCACGGCTACCTGGCCGGCCCGGTCGGGTTTGCGGGCCTGCCGCGCATCCTGATCCACAACCTCCGGCCGGCGCTGCGCATCGCCGGGGCCTGTCTCTTCGAGCTGTGGCTGGAGGCCCTGGACTGGGCCGCGGCGGCCTGGCGCGGGCGGCTGCGCCGGCCGGAGGGGCTCTTCCCGCTGGAGCGCGTGGCCGTCAACGGGCTGCTCGCCGAGATCGCCTTCCTGGGCGCCCTCGGCGAACTCCGCCGGGGGACGCCGGCGGTCTTCGTCAACATGATGAGCTTCGACGTGATGGGCCACCACCGCGGGCCGCGCAGCCTCTCGGCCATGCTGGCGCTGCGGACCATCGACGCTCGGATCCGCCGGCTCTGGCGAGCGGCGGAACGCTCCGGCCGGAGCTACGAGCTCTACGTGCTCAGCGACCACGGCCAGACCCCGACCATGCCCTTCGAGCGCGCCGCCGGGCGGAGCCTGCGCGAGGCGGTGGTCGAGCACGAGCTGGCCGCGCGCGTCGCCCAGCACGGGCAGGCCCGGGGCCGGGAGCTGGTCCACTCGGTGGCGGTGCTGGGCCACCTCCGCCAGCTGGGGTCGCTGCTGCCCGGGCCGCTGAGCGCCCTGGCCGGCTTCCTGGCCCGGCGCATCGAGCGGCGGGTGCCTGCGGAGGACGCCGAGGATGCGGCCGTGGCCGGGGACCTGGTGGTCCTGCCCACCAGCGGACTGGCCCACGTCTACTTCCGCCGGCACCCCGGGCATCCGGACATGGACGAGATCGAGCGCGGCCACCCCGGGCTGGCGGCGCACCTGGCGGCGCTCCCCGGTGTGCGCGCGGTGGTTGGGCGCCATCCCGGCGGCGCGCTGATCGTCTCGCGCGACGGTCGCATGGAGGTGGGCGAGCGGGTCACGGTCAGCGGCCACGACCCGCTCTCCGGCGCCGGGCCCACCGAGGCGGTGGCCCGGGACCTGGCCGGGCTGATGGCCCAACCGGAGAGCGGCGACCTGGTGATCCTCGCCGGCAAGCTGGAGCGCCGGCGCTGGCTGAGGAAGACTCCGCTCTACGCCAGCTTCCTGGATGAGCTCGGCGGCCACGGCGGCATCGAGCCGCCAGAACAGAACACCTTCCTGATCGCCCCGGCCGCGCGCACCGGGCTCTTCCCGGCGGGCTGCGGGCCGGCCGACATCCACCGGGGGCTGGCCGAGGTGCGGGGGACTACTTCTTCTCCGCCGCCTTCTTGTAGCGGTACACCCAGGTGACCGTGCCCATGTTGACCACGAAGACGTTGCGCTCCGGGTCGAAGTAGCCGACCGGACGGGCGTCGCCCTTCTCGGGGATCGGGGCGCCTTCGGGCTTGAGCCTGGTCCACTCGGTCTTGTCCGGGTCATAGGCCCAGATGGCGCGCGCGGTGGTGTCGTAGAGCAACCCGACCCGGCCGACCGGGTCGAAGTAGAACATGGAGCGCGCGTCGAAGCCCTCGGGCAGGTCCGGCTTCTCCACGACCTTCTTCCATTCGCCCAGGGCATCGCCCGCGGTGGCCATCTGCCAGGTGCAGCAGGCCCCGCCCGCCTTGTACGCCGAGCGGTGGGCGATCAGCAGCTTCCGGGACGAGTCGTAGCAGACCACCGATTCGTCCCCCGGACGATCCGCCGGCTTGCCCTTGGAGACCTCCTTCCAGGCGAGGGTCTTCGAGTCGAGGATCCAGATGCCGCGCTCCTGGCTGGTCCAGAGCGAGCCCTTGACGTCCGGGACGTACTCGAGCGAGCTGGCGTAGCGCGTCCGGGGCCAGGGTTCCTTGGTGGGCAGCGGCTCCCACTGCTTCTTCCAGGGGTAGAAGGCCCACATCGGCGGGCCCTTGTAGAACTGGTCCTGGGTCGCGCCGATGGCGTCGAGCTTCTCCTTGAGCCGGTAGGGCGGCCACTGGCAGAGCCACACGGCGGCCTTCATCTCCGGGTCGTAGGTCATCTCCCACCAGGTGTGGGCCGGATGCCCCGGGCCGCCGAGCTTGGTGCGCAGCCACCCGTCCCTCACTTCCAGGGTCTTCTTGTCGTAGTCGCCGACCGCGCCGCGGTCGTTGTAGTCCGCCGCGTAGAGCACGATCCAGGAGTTGGACGGCAGGTCGTACTCCCAGGCGTCGTTCAGGCGGTGCGGAGTGCCATGGTTGGCGCCGCAGAAGAAGGCCCGCTTGCGGTCCGGCATCCAGGCCATCTTGATGCTGTAGTCGCGGCCGCCGGGGCCGCGCTTGTCCATGCCGTACTGCTTGGTCAGCGGCCCGGGGTCGCCGATCACCTTGGTGGCCGGGAGCAGCGCCGAGGAGTTGTCCCCGAGCTTCTCGAGGATGGCCGTCACCGCCGGATCGGCGGCCTGCGCCGGCTCGACGGCCGCCGGAGACGATGGCTCCGCCGCCGCAGCCAGTCCGGCGCCAGCACCGCCGCCCGCAGGTCCGAACGCCAGAACCACGCCCATCGCCGCCGCCAGCATTGCCTTGGACATCACCATCGCCTCCATGGGTCTTCTTCCGCCGAACGGGCGCCACCGATCTTATATGGACAGTCGCCTCGGGATATCGGCCGAATCGCGGAAATCTTGGGGGCCGGAAGGGGAACGGAGATAGCGCCTACTTCGCCGTCTCCTGGCCCTGGATCTTATTCAGCGCCGAGGCGGCGATATTGCGGACAGCTTCGTCGTCATCGTTCACCAACCGCTTCAGAACGGGGATGGCGTCCTTGGCAGGCGGTTCAATCTCGGCGAGCACCTCAACGGCCTCCGCCCTCTTGGAGGCGAACTCTCTGGGCATGCACAGATAGAGCTCCAGTTTGGAGGTGGCAGGGACGGGTCCGCCCAATTTGATGACCAGGGCGTCACCTCCGGGGATCCGGTCGACCGGTCCGCTCACGAACCACCCCACGTTCACGAGGCCCGATCTCACCTGCCACACAGGCACGGCCACAGCTCCGACGAACCAAGCCAGCCCCAAAGCCAGCAGGATGCCGGCGCTCCACAGCGCCATCGGCCGCCAAGTGTGGAGGGGCTTGGCGGGCAGGTCGGCTGGCCCGGTCACTTGGCCGCTTCCTCTTTGGCCTTCGGCAGTTCCACCAGGTCAACCTTGGCCAGCACGGCGACCTTGGAGGCGCCCTTGCCCCGGCCGCCGGGCGGCTCCGCCCGGCGCTCGTAGATGCCGACCAGTGAGTATTTGCCGAGCGGAACGGACGGGGTGGCCCGCACGTCGAGCACGCCGATCTCCGGCGCCTGGTAGCGGCAGCGGAACAGGGGACTCTTCTCCTCGGCGGTCTTCTCGCCCAGCTTCTCGGCCAGCTTGAAGCGCACCTCCATCTCGGCGGACCGGCGCTCGGCACTCAGGATGGGCCGGACCTCGAAGGCCCAGCCGGTCTGGACGAGCCTCGCCTCCGGCAGCACGGCGGCCCCGCTCGCGCTGAACCCGTTCACGTAGGTGGCGGCCAGCGTCCCGGCGACGTGGACGCGCTGCAGGTTGCAGGCCACAATCCGCGGCGCAGCGAGCAAGCCCTTGGGCCCGGCGGCGGCAACCAGCTCTTCGGCCTCCTCCGGCGTGAACTCGCGCCGGCCGTCGGCCGCGAGCCTGGCCGCGGCCTCCTCGCCGAGTTCCAGGACCAGACCCTGGACCAGCAGGCGCTTCTTGTAGACGGCACGCTGCTCGACGATGAACCTAGCTATGCGCTCCTGCACCGCTGGCGTGTGGAAGACGATGACCTGGCCGTTCTGCTCCTGGATGGAGGTGCCGCCCACGCCCCAGCTGGCCGGCTCGATGGCCCGCTTGATCATGTCCTGCATGGCGCCGGGCGGGAGGTCACCGCCGCCCGGAGGCCCCACGGTCATGATGGGGGCGAAATCGACGTTCGCGGCCTGCTGGGCGTAACTCGGCCCCAGTCGAGGGGCAGGCCAGTCGGGCTTCGGCCAACTCAGGTCGGCAGTGTCGTAGAAAGCCTGGACCAGGTTCTGACCGGTTCCGCCGGCTGCAGACCAGGATTCGGCGCCCGGCTTGCCGGACAGGAGCCGAACCCGGGCGATCACGGCCACCGTCCGATCCGGCGCCCCGGCTTTGCCCTCCAGACCGGGGGCGGCCGGCCCCATCCCCACCAGGATATGCGTGTCGAGCGGGACGGTCACCCGGGTGTGCAGCCGCCAACACCCGGCCTCCGGGAGCGTGATCCGGCCGCGGAATGGCACCGGCTTGCCATGACCATGGGCTTCGCCGCCGGTCGACCCCTCATCGCCGGGCCTGATGGGACGCTGGTCCGCGCGTGGGACCGACAGCGTCGAAAACTCCACTTCACGCTCCCGCCAGTTGCCGGTGAGGTTGAAGTGCACGTCCAGGTCAGCCGAGGAACCATCGGTGCCCATCACCGGGCGCACGTCGAAGGTCATGCCGGTGACGTCGCTGCTCAGCACCGGCTGTATCGCCCCGTCGCCGGCCCGATAGGCGGAGACGCGCCGGTGGAAGCGAACCGCCGCGGCGTTGTTCCGCTGACCGTGGGCGCAGACCACCTCGGGCGCCGCCAGCACTCCGCCGGGACCGGCGGCCTTGATCAGCGCCTCGACCTCCTGGGCCGACAGGGACGGCGACGGGCGCATGCGCAGCTCCCTGGCCGCCCTGGCCTCCACGGACACGACCAGCCCCTGCACGGAGAGCCGCAGTCGGCGGTCTTCCATTGCCTGAAGCTGCGCGGCGATCAGGCGGTGGACCTCCGGGGTATGGATCACGGCAAGCTGCCAGGCGCGGTTCTCGATGCTATGCCCCTTGCCGGGCTGCCAGCTTTCGGGCTGGAAGCGCTGCCTGATCATGTCGATCGTCGATTCGGCCGTAACCCGGGGCGTGGTGACGGCTGGCGGGAAGGGATCCGTCCGGAGGTATCCGATATCGCCGCCCATGTCGCCTTGGTTCGGGAAGAGCTGCACCGGCCCAGGGTAGTCATCGACCGTCGCGCACAGCCCCCTCACGTCATAGCTGCGCAGCTCGGGCTTCCCGGGAGCCGCCGCCGGCGCGCCCTCCGGCTCCCCGCCGCGGCCGGGCGGGCTCCAGATCAGGACCGACCCCAGGACAGCGCCCAGAACCGCCAGCATTGCTCTTCCGCGCATAGCCCGCCCCTCCAGAAACCACGACGGCGAGGGTAGCCCCGGGATTAGCGGTGTCAAGGCCGGAGAGTGGGAGGGCAGGGGCCGTTTCAAGAAGGCCTCTGGCCACGATTGTCACCCTGACAGTAACGCTGGACATTCGGCTTTCAACACATAGCAGATAACATAATAGCTTTTGATGTCATATTTCATATCTATAGATAATTAGTTGCCTTTACATTGCCAAAGGCTACAATGCCCCCATGCCCGAGCTCAACCCCAGCCTGATGCTGCCGGCGGATGCCGGCCGGTTGCTCGCCGAGCGCGTCAAGGCGCTCCGGCTGCTGCGCGGCTGGAAGCGCACGACGCTGGCCGAGCGCTCGGGCGTCACCGCGGCGTCGCTCAAGCGCTTCGAGACGACGGGCCTCGTGTCGCTCGAAAGCCTGCTCAAGCTGGCTCACGCGCTTGGGCGGCTCCCGGAGTTTGCGGAGCTGCTCCGGCCGCCCGAGGCCCGGAGCATCGCGGAGCTCGAGGGCCGCTACTCGATCCCGGCGAGGAAGCGGGGCCGGCTGTGAGGCGGCTCGACGTGCGCTTCACGCGCGAGCCGGGCGACGAGTTCCCGGTCGGGACGCTCGCGGAGGACGCCGGGCGCATCTACTTCGAGTACGACGCCGGCTTCCTGGCGCGGGGGCTCGAGCTCTCGCCGCTGCGCCTGCCGGCGGCGCCCGGGCTGCACGAGCACCGGGGCGCGGCGTTCGGCCCGCTGCCCGGGCTCTTCGCCGACTCGCTGCCCGACGCCTGGGGCACGCTGCTCATGGACCGGAGCTTCCGGGCCGGCGGACGCGCTCCGGAGGAGGTCTCGCCGCTCGAGCGCCTCGCCTGGCTGGGGACCGGCACCATGGGGGCGCTCACCTACCACCCGCCGGCCGACGTCGGCGAGGACGAGACCGGGGGCGACGCGTTCGACCTGGGCGAGCTCTGCCGCTCGGCCCACGAACTCCTCGAGGGCAAGGCCTCGGCGGTGCTCCCGCAACTGCTGCGTGCCGGCGGCAGCCCGGGCGGCGCCCGGCCGAAAGTGCTGGCCGGCGTCCGGGGCGACGCAATCCGCTCGGGCGAGGGCGACCTGCCCGAGGATTGGGACCACTGGATCGTCAAGTTCCCGGCGCGGAGCGACGACACCGACGCCGGGGCGGTCGAGTACGCCTACTCGCTGATGGCCCGGGCCGCGGGCCTGGAGATGCCCGAGACGCGGCTCTTCGCGGCCGCCGGCGGCGGGCGCTTCTTCGGCGCGGCGCGCTTCGACCGCCGGGGCAACCGGCGCTTCCACGTCCACACCTTCGCCGGCCTGATCGAGACCGACTTCCGGGTGCCGGCGTGCGACTACGCCGACCTGCTCCGGGCCGCCTCGCTCCTCACGCGCAACCAGCGCGAGGTGGCCAGGGCCTTCCGGCTGATGGCCTTCAATGTCCTGGCCCACAACCGCGACGACCACGCCAAGAACTTCGCGTTCCTGCTCGACGACGAAACCAAGGAGTGGCGCCTGGCGCCGGCCTACGACCTGACCCTGGCCCCCGGCCCGGGTGGCGAGCACACCATGACCGTCGCCGGCGAGGGCCGCTCGCCCTGCGCGGAGCACATGCAGAAGCTCGCCGCCGGCGCCGGGATCAAGCGCCGCGCCGCCGCGGAGGTCATCGCCGAGGTCCGCGCCGCGGTCAGGCGCTGGCCGGAGTTCGCGGAGGGTGCCGGGCTCGGGCGGGAGGCTGCCGGCAAGGTGGCGGAGCGGCTTGGGGCGGGGTGAGGGGCACGGGTTGCGCGTTCTGAGTCTCGGGTTGCGAGTTTGGAGGTACTGACGCCAGGCAAATCATCGCAGTTGACCGGGAGGAACCGTCAGAGACAATTGCCGGCGCAGATAGGAGGTATCGCGTGAAAAAGACTTCCTGGACGCCCAGGCACTGCGGCTGGCTCTGCCTCGTCGCCATGGCGATTCTTGCCGGATGCACAGCGTCCCGGCAGAGCACCACAAGCACTAATGCTGAGGAACTGCTCCAGAAAGTGCAGGTTCAGAGAATCGATCTGGATCTTCCAGACAACATGGATAAGACCAACAGGCTCCTTTGGGATCGTTTTGTGAACCAACCCTACGAGGGCCAGTTCAGCGGTCTCAAGGCAATGGACTGGCAGGCCAATTGGCCCAAGTTCCGGAAGAGGCTGGTGGCCTTGGCTCGGGCCGGCGGGCACGATGCCGCCGCCCTGGGGCAGATCATCGATGACCGTTACCCGAAGCTCACGGCGAATGACGCCGCGCTACCGGTCGGGGCTTTTGCCGCGCGTCAAGGGGAGGACGAAGTCTGGATCCTGGTCATCAAACGGGAGTCTATCTCGGCATCCCTGGGCCCCCCTGAGGTTAGGGCACGACTCACCCTCTGCCACATTGGCGTAACCGCCTATCGCATCAGGGACTTCAGGATCGTCGGCGGCGTGTCTTGCGACTAGAGTCGCAGACACCCCACGATTCCCGCTAGATCCTCGCCACCGGCACCGACAGTATCTCCACATCCTCCTTGCACGGCGTGTGCGCGATCCAGAGCCGCCCGGCGTGCTCGAGGGCATTGGGGTAGTCGAAGCCGCAGACCTTGTGCATGCCGGCGAAGCGCGGCTTCACGATGGGGTCGTGGACCAGCTTGTGCATGGCCATGAAGCTCCGGCCGCCGTCGGCCGAGACGGAGAGGGCGAGCAGCCGCCGCCGGAGCGCGTCGGGCGACGGGTTGCCGACCATGGTCACCCGGCCGTCGGCGAGCCGCATCGCGAAGAACTTGGAGGTCGCGTCCGGGAAGTCGGTGGGTACAGGCGTGCTCCAAGAGCTTCCGCCGTCAGCGCTCTCCGAGAGCCAGAGCCGGCGGCTGCCGGCATCGTCGCGGAGCAGCATCCGGAGCTTGCCGCCGCACTCGTACCAGGACGGCTCGGTTAACTTGGTTCCGGCGACGCTGAAGCCGTCGCGGCGCGCGGCGATGGTGACGAGCTGCAAGTCGCGCGAGTCGGGCGATGAGCCGATGGCCGCGACAACCTCGGCGTGCGAGTTGACGCCGGGGATGATCCAGCGGCCGCCGGGGAGCTGCCGCGGGCGCTCGTTGGGGTAGAGGTCCGGGATGGCGCGGCCCCAGCGCACCCAGCGTGAGCCCTTCCGGCGGAAGAACTCGGTGACCAGGTCCTCCCAGAGCTGGTGCGGTGCGGCGTCGCCGTCGACGTAGCGCGCGCGGCGGTAGCGGCAGGCGACCATGCCGAGCGCGCCGGCCTCCTCGAAGAAGCCGCAGGCCGTCCAGCGCAGACGGTCGGCAGGCGGATCCATAACCGTTCGCGGCTTCGACCAGGCGCGGCCGTCGGGGCTGGTCGCCCACATCACCACTTGGCCGGGGCTGTCCTCGTTGACCCAGCCGGCCGACCACGTCGCCCAGAAGCGCCCGCCGTGGCAGGCGATCTGGACGTGGTGGTTGTACTGGTAGCCGCCCTCCACAGCGCGGTGGATGGTCGTCCGCCGGAGGCCCTTCGGCGGTTTGGCGGCCAGGCACTTCTCGTAGAGCCCGGGGGCGAGGAGCCTGACCGGCGTCGGACGCGGACCGGCGGCCGGCGCGGCGCCGGGGACTCCACCCCCGCGGAAGCGCAGCTTGGGGGCGGCCTCGACCTCCGCCGCCGGGATGACGTCGTGCGGGCGCCGGGGCTTGCCGGCGGGCAGGTCGAGCTCGTTCATCATGGCCTTCAAGAGCGCGATCAGGTTCGAGGACTTCTCGAGGACCGCGCTCACCCCGGCGAGGTAGGCGGCCTTGCGCGCGTCGCCGGCGAAGGCCTCGGCCGACTCGGCCGGCAGCGCCGAGGAGAGCGAGTCGATGCAGCCGTCCGCGCCGGCGGCGGCGAACGCGACGCGCTGGTGCGGCCAGCCCGAGAAGATCAGGAACCCCGGCGGCACGAGCTTCCGGATCGCGGCGGCGCGAGCGGCGTCATTCGTGGCGTCCTTGATCCCGATGACCTTGGGGAAGAGCCGCTTCGCTACCTTGGCGATGGCCTCGACGGGCCAGTCGAGGTGGGTGCGCGACGGGATGTGGTAGAGGATGATCGGCAGCGGCGAGCTCTCGGCGAGCTCCGTGTAGTAACTCTCGAGCGCCTCGGCCGAGGCCTTCTCGAACCAGGGGGTGAGCGCCATGGCCGCGTCGCAGCCGCAGTCGGCGGCCAGGGCGATGAGTTTCCTGGCCTCGCACGTCGTGGTGGCGCCGGTGCCGGCCACCACCGGGACCCGGCCGCGGGACTGCTCGACGGCCAGCCGCCAGAGCTTGGCGCGCTCGTCGGGAGTCAGTGCATGGGCCTCGCCGGTCGTCCCGGCCACCACCAGGCCGTCGACCCCGCAGCCGACCGTGTATTCGACCAGCGCGCGGAAGGCGCCGAGGTCGAGGGATTCATCGGCGGCGAACGGCGTGACCAGCGCAACGTAGAGTCCCCCGCGGACGCGGCACGGTTTGATTCGGTTTGAGGCGGTCATTTCACCATTCCCCGCGACGGCCGAAGGCCTGCTTGGCGGCTTTGCCGAACTCGGCGCCGGCGGCGTCGAGCGCAGCGAGCGTCTCCTCGAAGCTGCACCCGGCCGAGGAGCGCGCGGCGCCGATCACCGTCCGGCATTCGTTCTCGTCCATGAAACGCGTGGCTTCGAGCAAGCGCGCCTCGTCCTCGCGCGGGACGGCGAGAAAGCCGTGCTTGTCGGCGTGGATCAACTGCCCAGGCTCGACCCGGCGGCCGAAGACCGTCACCGGGCAGCCCCAGCGCACCGGCCAGGCGGCGGCGTGGCCGACGCAGAGCCGCCGGGCGATGGCCTTGAACCCGGCATTGGTCATCTCGTCGATGTCGCGCACGGCGCCGTCGGTGATGGTCCCGACGCAGCCGAGCGCCCGGTGGGCGTTGGCGTTGACCTCGCCCCAGAAGGAACCCCAGGTGCGCGGCTTGTCGAGGTCCTGGAGGACCACGATCTTGGGGCCCGGCAGCGAGGCCACGTAGCGGCGGTACTCGCTCCAGGCCTTGGGCATCCGCTTGGGCACGCGCCGGTCGCCCGGCCGGCAGACCACGGTCACGGCGTAGCCGACCATCGGCCCCATCTGGGGCATGAAATCGCGGACCTCGTCGAGGTTTACGCCGTCGCGGGCCGAGTTGTGGCGGGTGATCTGCTCCCAGCCGTTGTAGATCGTCGGCGTGTTGAAGCGCTTGAGCCCGAGCAGTTCGGAGAGCGGCGGGCGGTTGGCGGCACTCTTGGCTTTCTTGCGGGTCATGGGCAGTGTCTCCAAGTGGGTTTCACACATTGATCCTTCCGGCCTCGCCGGCGGGCTTGTCACCAAAGGCCGCGCGGATGGCGCCGAGCTCGGCGGCCAGGCCCCGGACGGCGTAGACGACGTCGGCGTGCTGGATGAGCAGGTTCGCGCCCCAGCGGAGCCACTCGACGGCCAACTCCGTTGGACCGCAGCTCATGAAGTGAATCCCGGCGATGAGCCCGCGCCGGCGGGTCTTCTCGAGGATCTCGCGGAGCACCGCGGAGAAGGCCGGGCTGGTGTAGTCCTCCGGCGCACCCAGGCTGCAGGACAGATCGTGCGGGCCGACCACGATGCCGTCGAGGTCGGGCACCGCCAGGATGGCGTCTAGGTTCTCGATGGCCGGCAGGCTCTCGATGTTGACGAGCAGCAGCCGCTCCCGGGCGCGCGCTCCGAGGTACTCGGCGAGCTCCGGCTCGGGCCGCTCGGCGCCGGAGAGGATCCGCGCCAGGCGCTCGCCCTTCAGGGGCGCGAGCTTCACCGCCCCGCGCATGAGCTGGACCTGCTCGACCGTCTCGATGTAGGGCGCGATGATCCCGGCCGCTCCGCCGTCGAGCATCCCCGACGCGGCGAAGGGATCCGGCGAGGGCACCCGGACGATGGGCGCAATTCCCGCCGCGGCGTACGCCCGGCACATCCAGGAGACGGTTCCGCGGTCGAGCGCGATGTGTTCGGTGTCGATGAAGACGAAGTCGAGCCCTGCCCCGGCCAGGTGCACCGGCCAGTGCGGCGATGGCGAGACCACCAGCGTGCCGTAGATCCGGCCGCCGGCGCAGAGCTTCGCGCGGATCTCGGGAACCATCATCGCAGGATTCCGCCGGCCTCTTCGAGCCGCTTCTGTAGCTCGGCGACCGGCAGTTCGGCGAAGGACGCGTCCCGCTCGATGCCCAGCGCCGCGGCCCGGCCGGCGGCCTCGCCCATGATCATGCACTGGGTCATGAAGCGGGTGGAACCCAGCGCCCCGTGGGTCGCGCCGTGGCAGCGCCCGGCGACGATGAGGTTGGCGGGCCCGCTTCGGGGCACCAGCGTCCGGTACGGGATCGAGTAGTACTTCCCGTCGGGCAGCCGGAAGATGTTGTTCTGGTCCTGCCCCGGCCCGTCCGGGCTGTGCACGTCGGTGTGCGAGCTGCCCAGGGCGATGCTGTCCTCGAAGATGGTCGCCGCCCGGATGTCGTCGACGGTCATCATGTAGAGCGCCTCGATCCGCCGGGTCTCGCGGATGCCCAGGTACTGGGCGGTGTCGATCAGGAAGCTCTTCTCGAAGCCGGGCACCAGCGCCTTCATGGCCCGGTAGGCCTCCTGCACCTGCCGGCGGCCGAGCGCGCAGGCCTTCGACAGCGCCCGGAAGTCGGTCGCGTCGACGTGCATGTGGCTGAAGTTGGGGACGACCTCGCCGGGCCGGTTCTGGTTCCACCAGAGCCCGCTGCAGGCCGAGCGCCACGGGCCGAGCAGGCCCTGGGCCTGGGCCTTCCGGCAGAACTCCTGCATCTGCGGGTCCTGGTTGTAGAAGTAGTCCTGGGCGCGCGCGACGTCCACGCCGCCGACCCGGTAGAGCAGCGAGACCGGCTGCATTCTGCCGTCCTCGGGCCGGCCCTTGACCGTGGGGCAGCCCGAATGGAAGGCCAGGTCGCCATCGCCGGTGCAGTCGATGAAGCGCTTGGCGCGCACCGCGAAGCAGCCGCTCTTGTTGGTGACGACCGCCGCCGTTATCCGGCCGCCCTCGACCACGGCGTCGGCCAGCTGGGTGTGGAAGAAGACCTCGACGCCGGCCTCCTCCATCATCCGGTCGAGGAGCAGCTTGAAGCCCTCGAACTCGATCATCAGCTCCTCGACCATGTGGCCGGGGACGTCCTTGGCCCCGCGGCGCAGCCACTTCATGCCGTCGGCCTCGGCGATCGAGCGATGGAAGAGCTCGGCGGTGATTCCGCCAGCGATGTCCGGCGAGTGGCCGTAGGCGGTGAAGCGGGCGACCTTCTGGTTCATGGCCACCGTAGCCGTGCCGCCGAGACACCCGAACTGCTCGACGAGCAGCGTCCGGCAGCCCGAGCGCGCCGCGGCCAGCGCCGCCGTGACTCCGGCCGGCCCTCCGCCACAGACGACCACGTCGTAGTCGCCGGCCACCTCCACGTCGCGGGCCGGCAGACGGATGGTTGAGGTCTTGCCCATTGCAGTGCTCCCTGCGCGATCTTCAGAGGATCCCCAGCTTGACGAGAGCCTGGCGCACCTTCTCGCGCTCCGGCTCCCTGAAATGATGGAAAGGCTCGGCCATGAAGTCGCTGCAGATCCCCCGTAGCGAGAGCGCGCACTTCAGGCCCTTCAGGTAGCTCGAGCCGTGCCGGCCGACGGCGTAGACCGAGCCGGCGATGGCCATGATCCGCCGGTGGAGCTCCTGGGCCTTGGCAAGTTCCCCGGCCCGCGCCGCCTGGTAGGCCGCGACGTAGAGCTCCGGGCAGAGGTTGGCTCCGCCGCAGATGCCGCCGTGGCCGCCGGCGAGCACCGACTCGACCAGCAGCTCCTCGGGGCCGACGAGCAAAGCGAAGTCCGGCCGGTCGGCGAAGAGCGCCCGCAGCCGGTGGAAGTAGCCCATGTTCCCGGAACTGTCCTTGAGCCCCAGGACATTGGGCAGCTCGGCCGCCGCCCGGACGGTGTCCGGCTCGAAGAAAAGCTTGGTGTAGCTGGGCATGTTGTATAGGAAGACGGGGAGCGCGAGCTCGGCGGCGAGGTGCTGGATGTACTCCAGGAGTTCCGGCTGCCCGGCCGGGAAGTAGAAGGGCGGAGCGAGCACGACCGCGGCGGCGCCGGCTTTCTTCGAGTGCGCAGTGAGGTTCACCGACTCGACGAAGGAGGTGTCGGTGATGCCCACGAGCACCGGCACGCGCCCGGCGACGTGGTCGCAGACCCTCTCGGCCAGCTCCCGGCGGAGGCGATAGCTGAGGCTCGGGGCCTCGCCGGTCGAACCCAGGGCGAAGATGCCGCTCGCGCCGCCGGCCAGGATGTGCTCGACCAGCCGCCCCAGTCCGGGCGCGTCGAGCTCGTCGCGACCGACCAGCGGCGTGACCAGCGGCGGAATGATCCCGCGCCAGGATGGTTTGGCGGGGGCGCTCTTCTTGTTCGCGGGCTTGGCCATGTTGCTTGTCTCCAACTAGTAGTTTGTGACTATGGATTCTGCGGGGCCGAGCAGGAGAGCAGTTGAACAGGAGACCGCCGGCGAGCACCGGCGGCTGCTGGCCGCCATCTCCGTTCCGTGTTGTCTATCCGTCCTCACCTGATCACCTGTTCTCCTGCTCGCCTGCTCTAGCAGGCCGTTATCAACGGCCTGCTAGGCGTGCCGGCTCAGCGGCGGCCGGAAGGCCGGGTGCTTGCGGGGGTGTTCGTACTTTGGCGGATTGAGGCAGAAGTCGAGCAGCTGGTCGACCGAGGTCTCGGCCAGCGCCACGGTCTTGTCGGCCGCGCCGTAGTAGAGCTTGATGGCGCCGTCATCCTCCAGGATGGCGCCGGTCGGGAAGACCACGTTGGGCCGGAACTCGGGGTCGGTTTCGTAGGGGGCCTCGGGCTCGAGTAACGGCGCGTCCGGCCGGGCGACGATCTTCGATGGGTCCTCGAGGTCGAGAAGCATCACGCCCGCGCGGTAGGTCTTCTTCCAGGCGGTGTCGGTGCCGTCGGGGTACTCGGCGCCGTGGTAGATCACCAGCCACCCCTTCTTGGTGCGGATCGGCTGCGGGCCGGGGCCGATCTTGTTGTTGCCCCAGGCCACGTCGGAGTAGGAGAGCAGCAGCCGGTGGTCGCCCCAGTAGCGCAGGTCCGGCGAGCGCGACAGCCAGATGTCGTAAGCCCGGTCCTGATAGTACCACCGGGTGAAGGGCCGGTCCAGGCGCACGTAGAGCCCGCCGATCTTGTCCGGGAAGAGCACGGCATTGCGGTTGTCGGGCTCGGAATAGTAGAGCCGCTCGAAGCTCCGGAAGTCCTTCGTCGCCAGGATGCCGATGCGGATGCCGCTGGGCGGGTCGCTGCAGTAGACGATGTAGTACGTGTCCCCGATACGGGTCAGCCGCGGGTCGTTGAGCCGGCCCTGATCCTCCGGGGCGGGCTTGAGGATCGGCTCGGGCGCGATCTCGAACTTCAGGCCGTCAGCGCTCGTGGCCAGCGCCAGCGATTCCGAGCGGTCTGGGCCGATCACCCGGACGAGCAGCACGTACCCCCCCTCGAACTTCTCCGCCGCCGGGTTGAAGCAGCGAGTGCAGGGGAAAGGGATGTCCGCCGCGCGGATCAGCGGATTGGCGGGGTGGCGGGTGATGTACTTGCTCACTGGCACTCTGCCTCCTACTTGCCGGCCGGCTCGGCAGCCTTCTTGTGCCGGTAGACCCACATGCTCCCGGTGTAGGCGCTCTGGACCACGAAGACGTTGAACTTCGGGTCGTAGTAGCCCTTGCCGGTGCAGTAGGGCGGCTTGGGCATGCCCGAGCCCTTGGGGCTGAGCTTCTCCCACTTGTTGGCCGCGGGGTCGAACGCCGCCACGGCGTTGGCCCGCGGGTCGGCCAGGAGGAAGGCGCCGGCGTTGGTGTCGCAGGCGAAGACCGTGTTGCAGTCCATCGCGGTGAACGGGATGTCGTCATTCAGCTTGGACCACTCGTTCTTGTCGATGTCGTAGGAGTAGGTGCTCTTCTCCAGCACCGCCACCATCTTCCTGTGCTTGGGGCTGTACGCGGTCTGCAGCTCGGAGCCGGGGGCGAGCTTGCCGTTAGACAGCCCGGCGATGCCCTTGCCGCCGTTGGGCTTGAGCTCCTCCCACTTGTCGGCCAGCGCGTCGTAGGTGACCATGGCGTGGGCCTGGGGCGTGACGTTCTGGGCAGAGACGTAAAAGATGGTCTTCTTCCAGTCGGGGATGTAGCACATGGCTGCGCCCATGCCGCGCAGCTCGGCGAGCGGGCTCTCGCTGGCGTAGTGCTCCCATTTCTTCGCGGCCGGGTCGAAGGTCCACATGGTCTTGTAGGGCACACCCTTGGGGTTCTTGCCGAGTTTGGCCCTGACCTCGTCGAGCGGCATGCCCGTGAACTTGGTGTGCAGGATCGGGCTGCCGGCGCAGTGCGCGCCGGTGCCGTGGATCATCCGCTTCACGTTCGGCTCGTAGACCAGCGTGTCCCAGGTGTGGCCGACCAGGAGCGGCGCCTCGGCCTCCTTGGTGACGAAGTGCCCGTCCTTGAGGACCACGAACTCGTTCCAGAAGGCCTTGGCGGCGTCGAGCTGCGGCTGCTCCTTGTCGGTCAGCTTGTAGTCCGGGTCCTTGGCCCACTTGTTGGGCATGAACATGAGCATGTTCTTGTGGGCCGCGTGGTCGCCGCCGATGGCCCGCTGCAGGCAGTGCCAGGTGTTGGAACCCAGGTGGAACTCCCAGACGTCGTTGGTCCGGCCGGCGCCGTGGTTGCCGCCGGCGTAGAGCGCGGTCGAGCGCTCCGGAGCCCAGACCATCTTGTTGGTGTAGTCGCGGGCGTAGGGACTGTCCCGCCCCTCGCCCTTGATGGCCTTGCCGTCGCGCATGTGCTTGACCGGCGGCAGGACCAGCGACTCGCCCTCGCCCAGGGCGGCGAGCTTGGCGACGACCTCGGGGTCGTCCTGGTAGGGAGGCGCGGCCGGGGCGGCCTCGCCGGCGCGGGCCCCCGTGATGGCGAGCGTCAGGGCCAGTGATGACAGTGCAACGCTGAGTCTGATCATCGACATCTCCTCGTATCCGCCCGGCCTTACTTGGCCGGCTCGACCTTGATGGTGTGCTTCACGGGCACGACCTTCATGTTCTCGAGGGCCCGATCCAGGCGCTTCTGCATCCCGGCGTCGCCCTTGTGCTCGTTGGCCAGCCAGCGCCGGCACTGGTTGCGCTCCTCCATGCCGGCGAGGACCTTGGCGAACGGGCCGCGGAAGGGGTTGTCCATGAACTCCGCGGCCAGGTTCACGCCCTTCTCGAGCGCGGCGGCCTCGAACTCCTTGCTCTGCGTTCCCCAGGTGACTTTGAGCCTGCCGGTGCCGCCCTTGACCACCAGGGTCAGGCGATTCAGGTCCTGGTTGAATGGGAAGAGGTCCGCGACCGTGGTCGTGGCGTTGGCGCTCTTGTCCTCCTTGGGCCGGTTCGGGTCCGAGAGGAAGCAGAATGGGTAGCGGGCGCTCTCGAGCTCGACGCTCCCCGCCGCGGCGGAGAGCACCTTGTGGCCGGCGCTGGCCTCGGCCTTGCCGCCCTGGGCGAGGTCCACGGTGATCGTGCCTATCTCCCCGTCATAGCCCAGGGCCTTGAGCATGACCCAGGCCATGACCAGGTGGCCGGCCCGCCCCGGGTGGACGCCGTCGCCGCCGCCGCCGGCGAAGGCGTAGCCGGTCCCGTACTTCTCCTTGGCCTTGGCCATGACCTCGACCATCGGCGTGTGCATGTCCGCGAAGACCAGGCCCTCGGCCGCGGCCAGGCGCTTGGCCTCGTCGCGCAGCATCGAGAGGTTCTTCTGGGTGGCCTCGATGGGGCCGGGCTGGGGCGGCGCGCTCTGCGAGAGAGTGAAGTGGGTGCTGTCGATGCAGCCCGGCGAGGCGAGAACTATCACTCGCACACCGGCTTCCCTGAACTTCTTGACCACCGCCAGGATCTCGCCGTCGGCCCATCCCTTGGCGCCGGCCTCGGCCATCACCTTGCCGCTCCGGCAGTTGTTCATGCCGTAGCAGATGGTCGCCACGGTGGGCTTGGCAGGAAGCACGTCCTTGTCCATGACCGGCGGGAACTGCCGGGCGGTCTCGCCCCAGCGGCCGAAGTTGAGCAGCGTGGCCTTCGGCTCCGGCCGGCAGACCAGCTGATACATCTCCATGAACAGCGGGTAGGCCCCCGCCGAGGTGATCGAGTCGCCGCAGAGGGCGACGATGTCGCCCTCCTTGAGCTTGAGCTCAGGCTTGGCCCCGGCAGCCTCGCCGGCAGCCGCCCTGACTGGCACCGTCGCCAGAAGCAGGCAAGCGGCGACATGCAGGATCCGCACTCTCGTCTTCATCATCACTCTCCGTTCAACTCAGCGCCCCAGTGCCTGAGTGCCTCAATGCCTACTTGATCTCGCAGCTCTCCTCCGCGGCGTAGACCAGCTTGCAGCGCAGCAGCCGCCGGTTCGAGGCGTCGCCGATGTAGAGGTGCTTGTCGGTGGCGCCGACGCTGGCCGGGTGGGCCATGGCGATCTCCGGCTCGGCGAAGGGGCTCTTCAGCTCCTTGGGGTCCTCGGCCCGCCGCGCGCGGAGCTGCTTAGTGGTCGGGTCGACCACCGGCGAGTCCGGACCGCAGTTCTCCGGGTTGCCGTAGCCGCCGATCTGGGCGATGGCGTTACCGGCGGTATCGATGACCCGGACCTTGAAGAGCGTCATGTCCGGGAAGAAGGACCGGCCGAACTCGTCCACGTCGAAGGTCACGTTCTCGCAGTTGCAGCGCAGGAAGCCGACGTTGCCGATGCCCGGGTGGATCCACTCGGCGCCGGTGACCTTGACCGGCGAGATCTGGCCCCAGCCGATGCACTCGGCCTCGAAGCTCTTGAGCCCCGGGTCCAGCTTCGCTTCGCCGTCGAACGGGTCCGGCCCGTTGGTCGGGGGCACGTCGCCCTTCTTGGTCGGCCAGTGGACCATGCCACCCTTGGGGCCGAACTTGAGGATGCTGCCGTGGAGATTGATGTATTCCTTCTGGGCCCCGACGCCCTTCACGCCTCTGGCCTCCAGGTACTTCTGCAGTTCGGGCGGCAGCTGCCAGCCCTTGGGCCGGAGGGCCTCGGCCACGTAGATGTTCCCGGCGGCGTCGAACTTGGGGCCGACGGTGGCGTCGGAGACCTTCCAGAGCACCGGCGTAGCGTCGGTGGTCACCCGCTTGCCGCTGGGCAGGTACTCGTGCATGGACTTCATGGTCCGTCCGCCGATGCCCCACTGCCGGCTCAGCGGCTCGATGACGAAGAGGTGCCCGTCGCTCCAGCGCACGCCCAGGGTGTGCGGTTGGGCGCACATGGCCACCGCCACGAAGGCCTCGCTCGGGTTCTTGGAGACGGTCTTGCCGTACTCGTAGACCTTGAGCTCCTCCGGCGTGGGGATGCGCGGCTCGGCCCACGCGGCGGGCTTGCCATTGCGGTCCCACTGCATGAACCGGTGCTCCCAGCACAGGCCGTAGATGTTGCCGTTGGGCGCGGGCTGGTACTGGTAGCCCCAGCCCTGGCCATTGCCGGCGGCGCCCGCCGGGTAGACCGCCTCCATCTTGCCGGTGGCGTCGTCGAAGCGCTCCAGCCGGCCGCCGTATGAGCCGTTCCGGACGTAGACCTCCTTGGTCAGCCGGTCGACGACCATGGCCACGTAGCACTCGTCGGGCGTGCCGTCGCGCCAACCGGGGCTGATCTCCTTGATGTCGAACTTCGCGCCGAGGTCCTCGGCGCGGACCAGCTGCCCGGCGTCGCCCCAGCTGATCCAGACGACCGCCTTGTCGCCGCTGGAGTCCACCGCCAGGCGCGACGGCCAGTACCAGCCCTTGGGCCGGAAGGGCACCTCGGCCACCTTCTGCCCATCCTTCCAGCCGCCGTACTTGACCACGCCCTCCTTGAAGCAGCCGTAGACGGCGCCGGTCTTCCGGTCGACGCCCAGACCGTGCAGGCTGCTCCGGTCGACCTTGGTTTCGCCCTGGAACTTGCCGTCGCCTTCGCTCACCGCCACGATCCGCTTGTTGGCGGGGTCGGCGATGAGCAGGTTGCCCTTGCCGTCGCTGGCCAGGCCGGCCGGCGTGGCCCCCAGGTGGGTCTGGTCGCCGCCGGGCTTGCCCGGCTCTCCGAAGAAGACCTCGATCTCCGCGCACTCCGGAAGCTTCACCCGGTAGACGGCCCCGGCGAGCTTCTTGCTGTCCCACTGGTCGGCCTTGAGCCCGTTGAAGAAGAGCGACTTCCCATCCGAGGAGATGGCCAGGCAGGACTCGCCGGCGAAGCCGCCCTTGAAGGGCAGCGCCCCGACCTTGTCGGGCAGGCGGATGCCGCCCTGCGCATCGGCAGAGCCGAATTCGGTGGCCACGCGCAGGATTCCGCCGGAGAGGGCGTAGAGCGTCTTGCCGTCGGGGCTGACCGCCATGCTGGAGTAGAGCGGTCCGCCCCAGCTGGCAATGTCGTTGGGGCTTGACTTGACCGGAGCCGTCCGGCCGTCGAGCTCCATGACCGGCAGGCCCCGGCCCTCCTTGCCGTCGGCGGTGGCCGGGAAGGGCATCAACGTCCGACGGTAGCTGCCGTCGCGGTTCAGGGCCACGATCTGGCAGTGCCCGAAGATGGCGTCGCTGTTGTTGGTCCGGACGTAGAGCGTCCCGTCCGGCCCGACGCCCAGCGAGCTCTGCCCGGCGAAGCTGGTCGGCCGGCTGGACAGCACCTTGTCGTACCTGGCGCCGAGCCCCAGCGCCACACGCACCTTGAACGGCCCGCCCTCGGCGGGCTTGCCGTAGTCGGCCTTGCCGTCCCACTCGACGGTCTGGGCCAGGCCGGGCTTGAGCGGCTCCGGCGGCGGGTTGGCGCCACCCAGGACTCCGGCCACCAGGTGCCGGACGATCTTGCCCTGGGCGTTCTCGACGAACACGGCCACGTCGGTCGGCGCGGAGACGGCGAAGGTGATCTTCGTCTTCTCCCCGTCCTTGGCCGCAGTGGGTTTGGCGGAGAAGGAGACTTCTCCGGCGCCGGCCGGCGCTGCGGCGGCCATGATGAAGAACGCAACCAACGCAAAACGCCTCGTGGTCTTTCCCCTTCCGCTGTCCGCGCTACTTGACATCGACAGTCTCCTCGGCTGAGTAGCTCTTGTCCACCCGCACCACGCTGCGGTTGAGTTGGTCGCAGACGTAGATGTGCTCGTCGCTGACCCCCGTGCCGATCGGCCAGCCCAGCGGGATGTAGCCTACTGGCGCCGCCGGTTTCCCATCCTTCAATTCCGGCGGCAAGTACTGCGAATCGTAGTTGGCGTAGCCGCCGAACTCCACCACGGTGTTGCCGGCGTTGTCGCAGACCCGCACCGAGTTGGTCACGCAGTTGGGCAGGTAGAGCCGGTCGTAGCGGTCCAGGTCGAAGCGCGCCGAGCGGCAGTCGCAAAAGGTCTTGCCGAAGTACTCGTAGCGGCCGGTGCCAGCCCCGCTGCCGCCGCTGAAGGGGGCAACCCCCGGATAGGCGGCGACCGCCCCGCCCAGGAAGTTGCCGCGCTCCATCATCAGGCCTTTGGCCCCCTCCGGCAGGGGCTTGTCCTTCGCCGGACGAGTCCACTCGCCTCCCTCCGGCGGGAACTTGACCACGCTGCCCACCATGTAGTCCCAGACCCGCCGCCAGCCGTCGTTGCCCTCGATCCTGGCGACGTACTCGGGCTTGGCCAGGCCCTCCTTGGGAAAGAGGGCCATGCCGATGTAGATGTTGCCCCGGGAGTCCACCCGCACCCCGCCGTTGGTTTTGGGAATGGGGCCGATGATCGCCGAGGTCAGCCCGTGCTTGGTGGGCTTGAACTCCCCGGCATCGCCCTTCTGGTCGCCCAGGACCCCGGTTCCCTTGGGGTCCGCCAGGTACTTCCCCTCCATGAACTTGCCGTCCGGCCCGAAGCCCCAGACGCAGTACTGGGTCCAGCGGTACATGGCCGTGACGTACTGCTTGCCGTCGCGGCCCACGCCGATGCCCTTCTCGCCGAAGCCGGCGCCCCAGCGGCTGTAGATGCCGTCCTGCTTGATGACGTGGGTGCCGCTGCCCGGGAAGGGCGCGGGTTTGAGGTTCCGGTCGAGCCGGACGTACGGGCCGTCCCATTCGGGCAGGCTGGTGCGCACGTAGAGGTAGCCGTCCGGCCCCACGGTCAGGTCGGTGGCGTAGAAGTCCTTCTGCACCTTGCGGAGGTTGCCGCCCTGGCCGGTCAGGCCGTTGTAGCGGTACATGCTCCGGTAGTCGTCGTTGACGTAGACGTCCTCGGTGGCCGGGTCCACCGCCATGGTGTCGTGGCAGCCCAGGGCGTCGGGGTCCTTCTCGTGGATCTTCACGGCGGCCTCGAACTTGTCGCCCCGGTCGTCGTAGCGGGTCAGGTCGCCGCGGACCAGGCGCTGGCCGCCGCCCATGGAGTTCCCGCCGCCGACCAC
The DNA here is from genome assembly GCA_022703445.1 of Planctomycetota bacterium. GTDB lineage: Bacteria > Planctomycetota > SZUA-567 > JAKLDR01 > JAKLDR01 > JAKLDR01. The sequence goes on from JAKLDR010000004.1 coordinate 77,516, forward strand.
GTTGGCACCGGCGCCGGCCACCCACACCGACGTGCGCTCGCCGCGCACGGTGACGGCCAGGTACGGGCTGGCGCAGTTCCAGGTGCCCAGATCCTGCATGGCGAGCTGCTTGGGCTCCTTCCATCCAGAGAACTTGAGCAGCTGAGTGCGCACGCGGTTGTAGGCCGACTCCGGGATGGCCAGGACGTAGATCTCGCCGGTCTTGGGGTGGACCGCGGCGCGGCAGGCGCCCTTGACCGGAAGGGCCCCCAGCTTCTTACCGTCGGGCCCGAGCACGGCGATCTCGCTGCCGGTCACCGCGTAGACGTTGCCCTGCGCGTCGGTCGTCAGGCTGCCGGCGCCCTGCGTCGCGAAGTCCTGGACCGCCCCGGGCTTCCCGTCCAGCTTCAGGGAACAGATCCTGCCGGCGGGCCAGGCGGTCTTGAACTCCTGGGGCGCGTCCGGTTTGGCCGCCGGGGCCACCGCGTAGAGGGTCGAGCCGTCCTGGGATACCGCCGCGGACACCGGGCAGGAGATCTTGTACTGGTCGCCCTTGGTTCCGAAGATCCTGGACAGGAACGGGTCGGTCAGCAGGAAGGGCTTGCCGCCGGTGCCGCCCCCGAGTTCCAGCCGGTAGATCCCGCCGATCCAGTAGAAGACGATCCCGGACTCCTTGGTGACGCGCTGCGAGGCCAGGATCGGCCCGCCGCCGAACTCATTGCGCCGGTGCCAGGCGATGGGCAGATACTCCGGATAGACATCCAGGTAGTTGCGCATGACCGGGCGCTTGCCGGCCTCGTCCCAGGCGGTGAAGTCGGCGATGGACTCCTTGGGCAGGTCCGCCGCGGGGGGCAGCACCGTTCTCACGTACTTGCCCTCGTCGCTGAAGACCTGGAGGTAGAAGGAGCCGTACCCGAAGTTCCGCTGGAAGACGTAGACGTTGCCGTCGTCGTCGGCAGCCAGGCCGCACGGGTTGGCGAGCATGTAGGGGCTGTCCGAGACCGTCCGGCCGAACTTGACGCCGGTCCCGGCGCGCACCCGGACCTTCGCGCCCGGCGCCGCCTTGCCGAAGTCGTCCTTGCCGTCCCAGTCCAGAGACTGGGCCAGGCCGGGCTTGAGCGGCTCGGGCGGCGGGTTCTTGGCGCCCAGCACCCCGGCGGCCAGGTGGCGGACCACCTTGCCGTCGGCGCCGAGCACGGCCACCTCCACATCCGTCGGCGCGGCGACCGTGAAGGCGATCTTCACCTTGTCGCCGTCCTTCGAGGCGGTCGGCTTGGCGGAGAAGCTGATCTCGCCGGCTGAGGCCAGCCCGGCCAGGATCAGAGCGGCGGCGATCGGCAGGCTGCGCTTCATCATGGCTGTACTCTCCTCCGGCCTACTTGGCCGGGTCCTCGGAAACCACCAGCGTCTTGGGATCGAATTTCAGGACGTACATGGCCTTGTAGTCCGACGGCGCCCAGAGCACGTTGCGCCTGGTGTCCAGCACCGGCGAGAAGGTGATGCTGCCAACCGCACCGTCCGCCTTGGGCGCGGCGAAGCTCCAACTTCCCTTGGCCGCGTCGTAGCTGGCCTTGGCGGAGGTCTTGGTGATGTTGAGGACCGCCCAGCGACTCTTCTCCGGGTCGTAGACCACCTGCCTCCCGCCGACCCAGCCCATGCCGAAGAGCACCAGGTCCAGCTCCGGCAGGTAGACCGTCTCGCGGTAGGTGTGGAACTTGTCGCCGATGGCCGCGCGGCCGGCGGGATCGACCACGGTCATCTCGCCGGTGGCCGGGTCGTAGCGGTGGACGTGACCGTCGGGCTTCTGATAGTCACCGGCGGCATATATGTATAGGATGCCGCGCTTGGAATCCCAGGCCATCCCGCCCTCGTCGCCGTGGACGTTGCGCGGCACCTTGCCCTTGACCGGCAAGGGCGTCCACTTCATGGCCTTGACGTCGAATAGCTGGAAGTAGATCGGCCCCGGCCCGCCGTCGTTGCAGCCGCCGGCCCAGGCCACCACGCCCTTGGGCGTGCCCACGCACTTGCCGCTGTAGCTGTTGTAGGGGAAGAGCTGCTCAGGCGTGAAGCCGACCCACTCGCGCTTCTCCGGGTCGTAGACGTGGGTGCCGGAGCGCTGGGTCGCGACCATCTTCCGGGAGACCGGATCGAAGGCGAAGTTGTGGTAGGTGTGGTTGTTGCAGTCCGGCCGGCCGGTCAGCTGGTTGCCCAGAGCCCCGCCGCCGGCCACGTAGGGCAGGCTCCAGCGGTTCACGCCGGGGTGGTAGTGGTGGACGATGTCCGCCGGGTCGGCGCAGTGGCCGCCCGACCAGGCGAAGATCTGGTCGTGGTCGGGGTCATAGACCGAGGTCCCCCACGAGCGCTCCGGGCAGGGCCGCGGCGCGGTCGGGACTTCCACCCACTGGTTGGCCGGCATCTGGGCGATGAGCTTGTCGATCTCCGCGGTGTTCCCCCGCGGGGCGGCGTCGTACCACTGCGGGTTGTAGGCCTCGACCTTCTGAGAGCGGTAGAGCCTCTGCCCGCCGACCGTGCCGGCCTTGGCCGAAGCTGCCGGGTCGGACGCGGCCGGATCCAGGCGGACCATCCAGGTGCTGCTCACCATGTAGTCGTGGTAGCTGTTGCCGCCCACCGCGGGACAGAGCAGCACGCCGCCCTCGACCAGCACCACCGGGTTGTTGACCCGGAAGATGGCCATGCCGTCGCTCGACTTCTTCTCGATCTCCGGCCCGGGCCTGACCAGCAGTTCCCAGGATGCCGCCTCCGGGTCGAAGGTCCAGACCTCCGGCGCCAAGCCCTCGTCGAAGCGCTGGTAGACCATGCGGCTGAGATACGTGCTGCCCGCCAGCATGGCGACCTTCTTGGCGCCGGCCAGCCAGAACATCTGCGCGCCGTAGCGGTGCCCGGGCGAGACCTTGGCCCAGACCTGCCGCCAGGTCTTCTTGGCGCAGTCGTAGAGCCAGGTGTCGCCGAGCATGTAGTCGCCGTGGTCTCCGCCGTAGAGCACGAAGGCCTTGCGCTCCGGGTCGTACATCCCGCAGGCGTAGCGCCGCGGGGTGGGCTCGGGGGCCATCGCCGCAGAGGCCTCGTCCAGCCGCCAGGAGGCGTCCTCGGCCGAGGCCAGGAGCGCGGCGTCGAGCTTGCCGGCGGCGAAGCCGTCGCTGGCGGCCTGGGACTTGGCGAGCGCTTCCTTGGCCAGCTTGACCGCGGCGGCCAGGCTCTCGGCGGCGACACCGGCCTTGGCGCCCTCCTTCTCGATGCGGTCTGAGGCCTCGGCCACCGCCTTGAGCGCCGCGGCCTGGGCCGTGAGGAGCTTCTCCTTGACCGCCTTGGCTTCCTCGGCCGCCGGCATGGTTGCATAGAAGATATTGCGGGCGGCGGCGACGACGTCCTTCTGTGTGCGCCCGGCGGCCTCGACGACGGCGCGGAGCTCCCTGAGTTCCTTGGAGCCGAACTCGGAGCGGCGCCATTCGTTCTTCTCTACCGAGTAGATCCAGTTGCCGGCGGAGCCTGCGGCCATGCCCGGGGCCGACCCGCCCACCAGGTGGACCTCGCGGTTCACCGGGTCAAGGAAGACCGTAGCCCCGAAGAGGTGTTCGTGGCCGAGGATCTTGGACGTGCCCTCCAGCGGCGAGTTGGCCGGAACCTTCTCGCCGGCCAGCTCCTTGAGTTCCTCCGGCAGCGTCACCGCGACGTTGAGCCGCTTGGCCGCGTCGCGGATCCGGAGCACGGGGGCCGCCGGAGGCAGCGCCGGCTCGTTCTTGTACTCATCCCACTTGCCGGAGGCCGGGTCGAAGATCATGCTGCCCGGGCGCTTGGGCTCGCGGTGCGAGGCGCTGTGCTGCCCACCGGAGATGAAGAGCTTCTTCTCCTTCTCCAGCCAGACCACCCTGGCGCCGATGCGGTTGCCGGACTGCTTCTCGTCGATCAGCGTCCATTTGTTGGCCGGGAGCTTGGCAACCCATTCAGGGCTGGTGGCCTCACCGGCTATCACAGTCCCGGCAAGCAGCGCGCCCAGCGCTACGGCCATCAGAATCCGATCGCGTCTCACGGTCCATGCCCCCCAATCAGGCCGCAGATGCGGCCACTCTCATCCTACCTGGCGCCCGCCGCCGCTGCCTGGGCGGCCAGTTCCAGCAGCTGCGCGTCGCTCTCCGCCTGCCCGGCGATGCTCCACTGCTCGCGGAAGGCCTCGCCGCGGTCGTACCAGTCGCGCACGAAGGTCGTGCCCCGCTGGTCGAGGAAGGCGTTGACCTTGCGCTCCAGGTCGCCGGAGATCTTCTTCTCGGCCAGCGCCCGCTCCAGGAAGATGACGGCCTCGGCCAGCTCCGTGCCCTCGCGGAACATCTCGAAGCGCTCGGTGGCCACCGGGCCGTCGGGGCCCGGCGCCAGGAGTGCGCGGGTCGAGGCGCAGTTGCCGCCGCCGGTCCCGCGCCCGGTGGGCAGGAAGACGAACTTGCCCCGGGCGTCCTTGATCGGGAAGTTGTCGGAGCCGAAGTCGCCGCCGCCGTCGTGCCCGCGCAGGATCAGCTCTTCCGGCAGGTTGCGCAGGATGGCAAGCGGCGACCAGTCCCAGTGCCGGGAGCGCGCCGCCCCGTTCCACAGTCCGGGGCGGGGCTTGACCAGGGCCTGTGCGCCCCGCGGCCGGAGCGCGCCCTCGGTCCAGACCGTGGACGCGTACTTCACGAGCATGGAGACGCCCGGCTCCGCGGCCTTCCAAGAGCCGCCGCAGCCGCCGTTGTGGGCCGTGTACATCCAGACGCCATCGGGCCAGAGCTTCTTGGCCACGCTGACAATCTTGGGCTTGGGGTCGTAGCAGTAGCTGTTGTGGCCGAAGGCGGTAACTTCCTTCCAGCCGAGCGCCGAGCTCTTCTGTAGGACGTGGTCGACCACCGGCTTCCAGAAGGCGCAGCTCTCCTCGGTGCCAAGCGTCGGCTGAGGCAGGTTCTCGACTTTGCCGGTGACCGGGTCGAGCAGGGTGACGTTGGCCCCGCAGCCCTCGTTCTTGCCGTCCTTGTCGAGCTCGCCCCAGCAGTTGACCCGCAGCGGGAAGGGCTTGCCGACGGTCTTGGCGGTCAGGTCCAGGTACTTGTCGAGGATGGTGAAGTCGTGCTTGTAGCCATCGCCATCCTTGATCCAGCGGACCATGGACTCGCGGTTGCCGCCGTAGTAGTTGCAGCACAGGTTGACCGGCACCTTGCGGGAGTTGACCTCGGCCAGGAGCGCCAGCGACTTGCCCATGTACTCGAAGTGCTTGTCGGACCAGAGCGGCACGTTGTAGTGGTAGGCGGCCGACTCCTGCTCCACGCGGATGGTGTGATGCTGGCGGAAGTCCTGGGGGTCGGGCATGACCCAGTCGTGGACGGTCACGACCAGCGGCACGGCCTTGGCCGCCAGCCCCTGGGCCTCCAGGGTGATCGCCCCCTCGTACTTGCCGGCCTTGGCGTCCTTGGGCACGCGCACCGTGAACCAGAGCGGCGCCGTCGCCGAGCCGCGCGCCACCGGGATGCTGGCCGGAATGGCCTCCAGCAGGCCGTCGAAGAGTTGGTGCTTCCAGTTCCACTGCATCCGCCAGCTCTTCTCGGCGACCGCCGGCTCGGCGCAGCGCACCCGCACGGCCGAGGCCGGCAGCGTCGCCCCCCCGGCCGCCTTCATGTCGCCCACCGCCACCTTCAGCCCGGCGATCGGCCCGTCGGAGCTCACCACCAGCCGGCCGGAGAAGACGCTGTTGCGTGCTGCGTGCACCTGCACCGGCAGGGGGTCGCCCACGTCGCCGTAGCTCAGGCTGCCAACGGTCTCGAAGGCCGCGGCGTTCCAGACCTGGATGCCCTTGGGCCGCTCGACGTTGGGGAGCGCCCCGCCCGCCGAAGCTGCGCGCAGCGACAGGCTGGCCAGGCCCACGTAGGCCCACATGCCCGGGACGTCGTTCATCCCGCCGCGGTCGACGCGCTTGGCGTCGATGGCCGGCTCGTTGATCGGCGCGCGGTGCACGTCGACCGCCAGAACGTTGGTCCCCTTGACCAGCAGCTTGGCCGGCACGACCACGTCGGCCAGCTTGCGGTAGCGGCGGTTGAAGCCTTCCTGGTTCTTGCCGATGTCCTGGAGGTAGAGGCCGTTCGGCTCGCAGTACAGATCATCGGGGTACTTCTCGGCGAGGGTATCGGCCTTGATCTCACCAGCAGGCATGCCGCCGCGGGCGATCTCCTGCCCGTTGAGGTAGACGGCGACGCCGCCGACGTAGCTGAGGGACAGCTTCAGCTCCGGCACCGCGGCCGGGTCGGCCACCAGGAACTTGCCGCGCAGGCAGATCCGCGAGCTCGAGGTGGCGGTGTGCCGGGCGGCCTGGCTCCAGCGGCTGGCGTAGCCGGGCGGCACCTCCACCGGGGCGCTCTTGCGGTTCCAGCCGGAGTCGTCGAAGTCCGCCTTGACCCAGTCCGCCGGCGGCGGGGCGGATTCGAAGTCCGGCAGCGGGGTGGGCGTCTTGGGCGGCCCCCACTGGCCGCCCGGGTCGAGCGGCACCTTGAGCTCGCCGCTCTTGGTCAGGGCGATCGGCGTCTTGAAGGTCAGGAAGGCGCGCAGCAGCGTGGCGTTGCCGAGGATCTCGACGCCGGCCGGAGCGGGCGCGGCAGGCGCCGGGGCGGAACCGGCCAGAGCCGGCCCGGCGGAGGCCAGGAGGCACGCCGCGGCCAGGGCCGCGAGTCGGAGCGAACCAGCGGGTTTCACTTGGCCTCCTCCGACGCGTCCATCGTCGCCGGGTCGATCTTCAGGACGAAGTTCTCGTTGTACTCGCCAATGGCCCAGACCAGGTCGCGCTTGCTGTCGTAGACGTAGCCGGAGCCGACGCCGCCGAGCGCCTGGGGGTTGTGCTTGCCGCGGGTGATGGCCAGGGTGACCCAGCGGTTCTTCTCGGGGTCGTAGGCCACCTGGCGGGTGCCGGCGGCGTTGAAGTTGTTGAAGAGCACCAGGTCCTGCCTGGGCAGGTAGACGGCCTCGCGCCAACCCTTCATGGACGCGCCGATGCTCGCCGCGCCGGCGGGATCGAGCTGCTCGATGCCGCCGGTCTTCAGGTCGTAGCGCCAGATCCGCCCGGTGGGCTTGGCCCCGCCCGAGGGGTCGCCGGAGAGGATCCAGAGCACGTCGCGCTTGGGGTCGTGGCGCATGACGCAGCTGTCCGAGTGACCGGGCTGGGGCGCACCCTTGGCCCCCTTCATGGGCATGGCCTCGAACTTGCCGGCCTTGGCGTCGAAGAGGCCGAAGAACGGCACCATCTGCTGGCCCTCGCAGTGGCCGGGGTTCCAGAAGACCACACCCTTCGGTGTGGCCACCGCCTTGGTCACGTAGAGATTGAAGCCGAAGGGCGGGATGTGGTGCGAGTCCCAGTCGCGGCGCTCGGGGTTGTAGACGCTCACGCCGCCGAAGGAGGCGGCCACCATGCGCTTGGTGGCCGGATCCCAGGCGTAGGTGATGTAGGTGTGGTTGGAGCAGTCCGGCCGGCCGTTGAAGCTCATGCCCTTGTTGGTCGAGCCGAAGAATTCGGCCACGTATCCGATGCTCCAGCGGTTGGTGGCCGGGTGGTAGGTGTGGACCAGGTTGCTGCAGTCCGACTGGTGGCCGCCGTCCCAGTAGTAGATCTCGTCCATCTCCGGGTTGTGGACCGCCGTGCCCCAGGTGCGGAAGGCGACCATCCGCTGCGGCTTGGGCAGGACCGTCCAGGTGTTGGGCTTAAGACTCGCGTAGAACGCCTCCATCTCCTTCGGGTCGCCGCGCGGGCCGGCGTCCAGCCAGGTCGGGTCGTAGCAGCTGACCTTGGTGAGGTAGACCCGCGCGCCGCCGGGCACGGCGGCCTTGGCGGTGGCGGCGGCGTCGCCGGCGGCCAGGCGCAGCAGGTTGGTGCTGCCGTCCCAGTTGTGGCCGCGGCCCTCCACATAGTGCACGTTGCAGCAGGCCAGGCCCAGGACCACGTCACCGTCGCCGGCGGCCAGGGAGGAGGTCAGCGTCCACGGCCGCCACTGGTCGATGCCGCCCAGGTCCGCCGTCCCGATGATTGCCCACTGGCCGCTGGCCGGGTCGAACTCCCACATGTCCGGCGTCGCCGGGTTGTCGCGGCTCTGGATCACGAAGCGGTTGCCGATGGTCGAGCCGCCGACGATGGCCATCTTCTTCCGGCCGGGCAGGTGCAGCATGGTCGAGCGCATCCGCCCCGGAGGCGCGCTCTTGGAGAAGACCTGCCGCCAGGACCGCTTGGCGCAGTCGTAGATCCAGGTGTCGCCGTAGACGAAATCGCCGTGGTCGCCGCCGAAGAGAACGACGCCCTTGATGTCCGGGTTGTAGGCGGCCGCCGGGAACATCCGCGGCGGCGGCGAGGAGGCCAGGCAGTCGGCGGCCTCGTCGAGCGCCCAGGCGGCGTCGAAGGCGTTCTTGATGAGCGCGGCCGAAACTTGTCCGCCGGCCAGGCCGGCCTGGGCGGCCTTGAGCCCGGCGAGCGCCGCGGCGACCTTGGGCCTGGCGGCCGCGAGAGCCTCGGCCTCCCAGCCCTCGCCCTTGGCGCCGGCGAGCGCCGCGGCGAGCTCCTCGCCGGTCTTGACCGCGTCGGCCAGGAGCTTCGCCGGCTGCCCCCTGGCAGCCTCGGCCTCCTTGCCGTTGGGCAGCGCCGCGTAGAAGACGTTGCGGGCGGCGTTCTCGCCGTCGCGGGCCAGGCGCGCCGCGGCCAGGGCCTTGGCGCGCAGCGGGTCGAGAAGCGCGGAGGCACACTCCATCTTCCGCCACTGTTTCGTGTCCAGCGACAACGCCCAGTCGCCGACGGTGCCCCGCGGGGCCCCGTGGCTGCGGCCGCCGAGCTGGAGGATTTCGCGGTTGACCGGATCGAGGACGTTCTGGGCGCCCTCCAACGTCGCCCGGCCGGCGCCGCCGCCCAGCGAGTAGGTGCCGGCCGTGACCGGCAGGTCGGGGATCTTGCCGAGCTCCCAGGTCCGCCCGGCCACGTCGTAGCGCATCATGTTGGTGCCCAGCAGCACGTAGAGCTGCCCGGCGACCGGGTCGAAGACGAAGCTGTTGGCGATGGCCGTGCTGGGCATGAGCCGGATGACACCCTCCGCGTCCTTGACCCGGAAGTCCCACGAGTTCCCCGGGAATCCCGGGGCCTTGGAGGCGCCGGTCTTTTCGCCCCAGACGCCCTCCTTGCCCTTGGGGAAGACGTTGGCGAACTCCTGCGTCGCCGGGTCGAAGGTCTGGATCTCGTAGGGATAGGTGATCTTGCCCACCCGGTCCTCGTTGGCGTTGTACTGCATGCCGTCGACAACCAGGAACTTCTTCTCCCCGGCCAGCCAGACCACCGCGGCGCCGTTGCGCACCCCGCAGGAGCGGCCCTTCTCCTTCTCGAGCCGGGTCCACTTGTTGGCTTCGAGCTTGGCGGCCCATTCGGGTGCGCCCTCAGCGGCGAGAGAGGAGAGGGCCAGCAGGAGCGGCAGTGTCGCGACAAGGAAACGATTCGGTGTCATGGCGGCGGTCCTCCTACTTCGTCGGGTCGTCCGAAAGGATCAGTGTCTTGGGATCGAGCTTCAGCACGCTGATCCGCTTGTAGGAGTTCAGGTTCCAGATCACCTCGCGCTTGGGGTCCCAGTTCAGGGTGTCGCTGACTCCGCCGAGGTTGAGCTTGGGGTTGTGAGTCACGTTGGAGAGAACCACCCAGCGGTTCTTCTCGGGATCGTAGGCCACTTCCTTGCCGGCCACGAACTGGTTGTAGAGCACCAGGTCCACGCTCGGCACGTAGAGCGACTCGCGGATCTCGCCGCTGAAGCCCTTGGCCTTGCCGATGGAGTCGGCGTTGGCCGGGTTCATGGCCTGGACCTGGCCGGTCTTCATGTCCAGCCGCCAGATGTTGCCGCTGGGCTTCTGGTAGCCCTGGAAGGAGCTCATCCAGAGCACATCCCGCTTGGAGTCGTAACACAGAGCCGAGCCATCGCACTGCGGAGCCGGCGGCTTGCCGACCACCGCGAACTTCTTCCAGGCCTTCTCCTTGTAGTCGAAGAGCCAGGTCTGCCCGCCCTGGCCCCAGAGCACCACGCCCTTGGGTGTGCCGGCCGTGCAGGTCTCGTAGATCTGGACATTGAACGGCTGGTCCACGGAGTACTCGAAGTCCCGCGTGTCAGGGTTGTAGACGCCGGTGCCGCCCATCGAGGCGCAGATCAGACGCTTCGAGATCGGGTCGTAGGACCAGTGCAGGTAGGTGTGGTTCATGCAGTCCGGCCGGCCGTTGAAGCTCATGCCCTTTTGGCCGATCTCGGCCACGTAGGGGACGCTCCAGCGGTTGATGCCCGGGTGGTAGGTGCTGACCATCGTGGACGGGTCGGCGCAGTGGCCGCCGGTCCAGCGGTAGATCTGGTCGCGGTCCGGGTCGTACCGTGCCGAGCCCCAGTCGCGCTCCGGGGCCGGGGCCGGCTGCATGGGCACCTCGGTCCAGGTGTTGGGCTTGAGGCCGGCCAGCCAGTCGGCCACCGCCTTGGGATCGCCGCGGGGCGCGGCGTCATACCAGCGGGGGTCGTAGGCCGAGACGATCGTCCGGTAGATGCGCAGTCCCGTCGCCGCGCCGGCCTCGCCCTTCCACTCGCCGGACTTGGAGTCGAAGGTCCACTCGCCGGCGGGTGCGGGCATGCTGCCCCGCTGATAGACCATCTTGTTGAGGACGGTCTCGCCGCCGGAGAGCACCAGGGCCTTCTTGCCCTCGTCATACCTGAGGCCGGCGCCCATCCGTGCCGCCGGCGCACTTTTTGTCCAGACCTGCCGCCAGGACTTCTTGGCGCAGTCATAGATCCAGGTGTCGGCGGTCATGTAGTCGTGGTGGCTCCCGCCGAAGAGCACGACACACTTGTTCTCGGGGTCGTAGGCGGCCGAGGGTGCCTCGCGGGGCGCCGGGAAACTGGCCAGGCAGTCGGCGGCTTCGTCGAGCGCCCACTGGGCGTCGAAGCAGCTCTTGAGCACCGTCGCGTCGACCTTGCCGCCCTCCAGGGCGGACTTGGCGCTCTTCAGCCCGGCCAGGGCCCTCTCGACCAGTGGCCTGGCGTGCTCGATCGCGTCCTTCTCCCAGCCCTCGGCCTTGGCGCCGGCCAGCGCCGCGGAGGCCTCCTCGGTCAGCTTGACCGCCTCGGTCAGCAGCTTGGTCGGACCGTTCTTCGCCGCCTCGGCCTCCTTGACGGCCTCCATCGCAGCGTAGAAGACGTTCCTCGCCGCAGCCTCGCCGTCCTTGGCGGGCTTGCGCGCCGCGACGCACTTCCCGCGGAGCGGGTCGAGGGTCGCCGACGTCCACTTCTGTTCCTTCCAGGTCTTGCCGTCCTCGGCCAGCGCCCAGTTGCCCATCGTCCCGAAGGGCATGCCGCCGTTGTGGCCGCCGAGGAAGAGCGCCTCCTTGTTGACCGGGTCGCAGACGATGGCGACCCCGAGCCAGGGGAACTTGTTCTCCCGGTAGCCCCACTCCTGGGCCGGCCAGCGCGGCGCCGGACTGACCGGCGGCAGCGGCGCGGCGTCCTGCGGCTTCTTCACCGGCCGGGTGTACTGGGCCTTGATCTTCGCGAACCACTCGGGCTCGGCGCCGGCTGCCGGCTCCTCGCCGGCCGGGACCCGGGCCGGGGCAAAGAGGCCCGCGGCAAGCAACATGGCGGACAGTGCGATCAGCTTGGTCTTCATGGCTGTTTCTCCTCACTTCCTGCCGCGCGCCCGTTCCGGGCAGCGCGGGCCTGATTACCCCGGGCCTTGCGGGCCTCGATCACCTCGTGGACGGCGGCGGCGCGCTCGTCGAACTCGGCGCGGCGGGAGATGGCCACCGCCGCAGCCAGGGCGTCGATGACGTAGAGCTCCGCTGCGGCGATGCGCGCGCCCAGCGACACGTAGCTGGAGAGCGACCGGCGGGGCGGCAGCTCGAGAATGAGGTCGGCCTGGGCCGCCATGGCCGAGCCGCGGTTGCCGGTCAGAGCGATGGTGGTCGCGCCGCGCCGGCGGGCCAGTTCCAGGCCCTCGGTCAGCTCCGGCTGCTCACCCATGTAGCTGACCGCCAGGGCTGCGTCGCCGCGCCCGAGCGCCGCCAGATGAATGAGCTGGACGTAGCTGTCGTTGGAGCCGGTTACGCTCAGGCCCGCCCTCAGCAGGGCATACTGCCCCATCTCGGCGACGTGGCCGCTCACGCCCATGCCGAAGACCACCACGCGGCGGGCCGAGCAGAGCGCGGCCACGGCCGACTCGAAGGCAGCCGGGTCGAGGCGGGTGACCGCGGCCTCGACCGATTCGAGGTAGGCGGCGCCCACCTTGCGGGCCACGTCGCGCGGGGACTCGCCGCCGTCGAGGTTCACGTCCGGCCCAGGCACCTCCGTCGCGCGCCCGGCTGCACGGCGGCTGGCCTGGAGCACGGCCATCTCCTCGGCCAGGTCGAGCTTGAGCTGCCGGTACCCGCGCCGCCCGACCGCGCGGCAGACTGCGAAGATGACGGGCTCCGTGGTGCCGGTGGCGCGGCAGACGGTGGTTACTGCGGCGTCGCGGACCTTCTCCGGGTGCCGGAGCAGGTAGTCGGCGACGCGCTTCTGAGGAGTGGTCAGCTCCGGGTAGACCCGGGAGAGCTCCTCGAAGAGTGGCGTCCTGGAAGTCCCTGGCGTCATGAACGGCCCCCTTAGCGGTTGGGAACACGGGATGATACACCGCGGTAAGAAAGTTGTCGCGTAAAATTCTATGGATAATGTTCTTATTCTGTTATTCTGCGGACCGCCGCATCTCTATGTAAGATACGTATTTATGATTGTTGCGTGTATATCAGCTGCGCGCTAGCCAGGCAGTCTCGGCCCCGCACGAGGCGCACCCAGTGGGCGCTTAAGCCTGCCGGGAACTCGTGGTGGACGTAGCCGCCGGCCTCGGAGACTCAGGGGCGTGTGTGGGTGTGTGGGTGTGTAAGTGAGAGCGCGGGGCCGTACCCACACACTCACATACTCACATACTCACATACCCACACACCCTAGGGCTCACGCAACGATGCCCCGCTCGTCGACGATCGCGCCCTGGCCGCGGAGCTCGTCCTGCAGCCTGCCGACATCGATCCCCCGCGGTGAAGTCCCATCCTTGAGCGCCATCGCCGCGGCGACGCCGGCGGCCTCGCCCATGACTCCGCACTGGGGCATGACCCGGAGGCTGCCCAGCGCCTCGTGGTCGCAGCTGGCGCATCGCCCGGCGACGAGCAGGTTCTCCACGCCCTTCGGGACGATGATCCGGTAGGGGATCTGGTACTTGAAGCCCTGCGGCGGGCGCCAGACCTTGTCGTCCATGCCCGGCCCCTTGGTGTTGTGGATGTCGATGAAGAAGGAGCCCCAGCCGATCGAGTCCTCGAAGGAGCGGCCGGCCATCACGTCCTCGCGGGTCAGGCGGTACTCGCCGGCCACGCGCCGGCTCTCGCGGATGCCCACGGTGTTGGGCGTGCTCACCATGTAGCACTGTTCCATCCCCGGGACGTACTTCCGGAAGACGGCGATGGACTCGTAGGCCTGCCTGCGGCCCTCGACCGTGGCGGCGGTCAGGTCCTCGGCCCGGGTGGCGTCGACGTTGTTGATGTGCGTGAAGTTGATCCCGACCTGGTCGGGGCGGGTGGGCGTCCACCAGAAGCCCATGATCTTGGTCTGGAAGGGGCGCATGTCGCCGCGCTCCTGGGCCCGCTTCCAGACGTCGGCCAGCTCGTAGCTGGTGCGCGCCGCCTTGACCCGGCCCCAGTCGACGCCGCCGATGGTGAACATCAGCGTCACCGGCTGGCAGAGCCCGGTCTCAGCGTCGCCGACCTCGAAGGCGCAGCCGGCCGAGGCGGCGACGTCGCCGTCGCCGGTGCAGTCGATCACCTGGCGGGCCAGGATCCTCTGCCGCCCGCCCTTGTTCTGGACCACCGCGCCGACCGCGCGCCCGTCCTCGACCAGCGTCTCAGCAAACATCGTATGGTAAAGTAGCCGGCAGCCGCACTCCCCGGCCATTTGCTCGAGGACCAGCTTCATGCCCTCGACCTCGAAGTCGGCCGCCGAGCTCGTGACGGCGCCGTAGCCGGCCTCGGCGGTGCGCCGGGCCATCTCGTAGGGGACGCCCCCGACCACCCGGGCGCCGCCGCCCCAGACCGAGTAGAGGCAGATGTGCCCGTGGCCGCCGGCGGTGGCCACGCCGCCGAGGCAGTTGAACTGCTCGACGACCAGGGTCCGGGCGCCGCGGCGGGCCGCCGCGAAGGCCGCGGCCACGCCGGCCGGCCCACCGCCGACCACCAGGACGTCGACCTCGTGGGCCACGGGGAGCTTGCGGGCTTCGTTCGGGTCGATCATGGGGAGTCTCCTTGGGCTAGTTGCCTGTTGCCAGTTGTCAGTTGTCAGTGCAGCAGACCTTGGGAGATGCGCTCGGCGGTTTCTCGCAGGCGGCGGACCAGGTCATCGCGGTCGTGGCCGGCGAGCTTCCCGGCGACGGCCAGGCCTGCGACCGGCGGCTCGCCCACGGCCACGCCCAGCGTGGTGTTCTCGTAGAGCGCCCAGCCGTCGCGAGCGGCGGCGTCGAGCGCCCCGAGCAGTCCGTCGAGCTCGGCGCGCGGCGTCCCGGCGTAGAGTTTCCGGACCTCGGAGCGCGGTTGGGCGGCGAGCAGCACCCGGCCGATGCTCGACTTCTCGGCGGGGTAGAGGTCGCGGCCGGCGACGGCCACCCGCGGATCCTCGCCGGGAGTAGCGAAGTACACGTAGACGACCTGCCGGCGCCAGAGTACCCCCAGGGCCACGGCCAGGTCCGGGAGCCCGGTGCGGAGCGCCTCGAGGTGCGGCAGCGCCGCGGACAGGAGCCGCGAGCCGCGCAGGCTCATGGCGGCGAGGACGTGGAGCCCGGGCCCGGGGGCGTACTTGCGTTCGGCGGTCCTCTCGGCGAGGCCCATGTGCGCGAGGGTGCCCATCAAACGGCTGACGCGGGTGTGCTCCATGTCGAGGAGCCGGGCCATCTCCCTGCTGCCGACGGGCGAGGCCGCGCCGGCCAGGGCCTGGAGCAGCTCCAGACCCGAGATCAAGCTTTCGTTCGCCTGGGCGGGGCGGGGAGCGGCGACCCGGGGCTTGGTTCGGGGCATGGCTTCGACCTCCTGGCCTCTGGTGCTATAATAGCACCATCTGCCGGGAAAGTCAAGGACTTTGTGGGAAACTATGGGATGATGAAGGGACGCGGAGACGGCAAGATCGATACGCTACGTACCCGGGGCGGGGACTGCGAGATACTGCTTCCCGCTCTTCAGCGCGGCGCCGGAGCAGCCGGATCATCAGTTGGGCGCACGCAACCTCCGATCGACGCATCCGGCTTTCAGGAGGCCTTCGGCAAGAGCCTTGAAACCGTCGCGGGTCTCGGCCAGCCTCTTGATCCTCTCCGCCTCCTCGGGCTTGAACGCCGCCAGGAACGTCTCCTTGTCTCTGGCGGCATCGTAGGTGGTCAGCTCGCGGTCCAGACGGAGTCGGAGGTTGCGGGCGATCTCGAAGCTGCCCTGCGGATCGCCTCGTGACGTATCTTCCATGAGGGAAAGGATTCGCCCTGACAACCTCTCCGTCTCTTTCCACGGCAAGGCGTCCACAATCTCATCGCGAATGGCCGCGTTGCAGACCCGGGCGTTGGCTGTCAGGAACCCGCACAGTCTCTCGTACTCTTCCGGACCTATGCTATCGACACAGAATTGGACCGTGAGGCACTTTCCCACTGTCTTGGACACCTCTTGGTCGGATGGCTGCCGGGTCTTCCATAGCCAGAGCGCAACGCCCAAGGCAAGCAGGGCAACTGTTAGGAGTAGAAGGAGCTTCCTCCGCTTCAGCCTCGGCGGCTCGTAGGGCTTGGCGTCGAGCGTTTCGTCTAGCTTAGCCGGCTCATCGGGCATAGGCGCGATCCTCCTGCCGACGACATTCTCGCCGACGATTGCCCCTGCGCAAGCCCTCACGCCCCGACGGCGATCAGGTACTCCCGCCGCACGCGGTGGGCGGGCTCGTAGGAGCAGCCCACCCGGCTGCGGATCTCCGCGGCGGTCTCCGCGCCCTCCTCGATGGCGGTGACGATGTCCGCGCGCCAGCAGGCTCCGTAGAGCAGCCGGTTGCGGTATTGCCGATTCGACTTGGCCAGTTCCTCGACCGAGAGCACGTCCGCCGGTCGGATGCGCAGACTGCCCTTGGCCGTCAGGATCCTGTGCGCGGCCAGCCACGGCTCGGCGCCCTTGAACTCGACGGCGCTCGGGGCCGCGGCGCTCGATGAGAGCTGCGTCGGCTTCGCCGGCGCGCTGATCAGCTTCTTCCAGCGGTGCCGACCCCGGCTCAGGGCGTAGGCGGCCAGGGCGCTCACCACGAGGCGCGCGTCGCCGCTTCCTTCCGCGGCGCGGAGCAGCCCGCGCAGCCGGTCCACGTTGACGCGCTCGGCGTGCACGTGCACCCACGAGAAGAGCAGCGAGAGCAGCCGCCCGTCGCTCCGGGCCACGGCCGCGGCGTCGAGCAGGGCGCGCTCGATGTCCTCCGCGCGGGCGCGCCGCGGCACGGCCACGCCGGCCAGCCGGAAGCCGATGGCGGCCAGCCGGGAGTTAAGGTCGGCGTCCATGCCCCAACTCCTCCGCCAGTGCGCGAAACGCCCGCTCGACGTGTGCAGGCCAAAGCGGGTTGGCGTCGCGCTCGGTCACCCAAGGCAGGCACTCGCGCAACTCCTCAGCCGTCGGCGCAAGAGCCACGCAGTCCTGTTCGTCCTGGCCGCGGTCGCAGAAGGCGAACAGCTTGGTCCTGAGCAGGTCGAGGCGGCCCAGGGTGTGCAGCGTGATCCCAGGTCCCGAGCAGAGCGGCACCAGGCGCTCGCGCCAACCGGGCGGCAGGTCGTTCCGGAGATCCTTCGGACCGCTGTTGAGCCACTGCTCCTCGAGCGGCGCGCCCGGACCGCGGTGGATCCCGGCGAACTCCCGGGCCGCCGCCTGCACCGGCTCCGGAATGTCGGGGTCCAGGCAGTCCACGTCGTTGGTGGCGCGATCGATGACGCCGGCGACCAAGAGCGCGGCGCCGCCGATGATGGTGGCTTCGAAGCGCAGCCCGCGCTCCGCGAGGAACCGGCCGAAGCTGAGCAGTGTGTCCTTCATTGACGGCCCCCTACCTTCTCATTGTATTATACAATACAAGAGCACTCCAAGTCAAGTCCCACCTAGCCTTAGGCAGATGGCCTGCTCATGAACCTCGGTACTCTGGACAACTCATGGGGCAATTCCGCTTGCCGGCCAGAGCGCAACAGCTAGAGTTAGCCCTATGAACCGCTCCGTCGGCCTGCTCGTCTTCCTGGGAATTCTGCTCCTGGCCTTCCTGGTCCTGGGGCTCTCCGGCGGCCGCAGGGCCGGCGGCGGCGACGATCGCCAGACCCTGCGCATCGCCGTGCCCAAGGACCCCAAGACCCTCGACCCCATCGAGATCGACGAGACCCTGCCAGAGGGCGTGGCCCGGCGGATCTTCAACTGCCTGGTGCGCTACAACCCGGACCTGTCGCTGGCGCCGGACCTGGCCGAGAGCTGGACGGTCTCCGCCGACGGCCTGGTCTACACCTTCACGATGCAGTCGGCGGTGCGCTTCCAGAACGGCCGGGAGATGACCGCGGCCGACGCCGCCTGGTCGCTCTCGCGCCTGGCCGACCCCAAGGTCAGCCGGCGCTTCGACCTGCTCCGCGACATGGAGAGCTGCTCGGCACGGGACCGCCGCACGCTGGTGGTGAAGCTCAAGCGCGCCCAGCCGCTCCTCCTCAACATCCTGGCCATGATCCCCTGCGCGATAGCGCCCCGCGAGGAAGTCGAGCGCCTCGGCCGGGACTTCGCCCGGAGGCCGGTGGGCACCGGCCCCTTCCGCC
Source organism: Planctomycetota bacterium (assembly GCA_022703445.1). Classification (GTDB taxonomy): domain Bacteria; phylum Planctomycetota; class SZUA-567; order JAKLDR01; family JAKLDR01; genus JAKLDR01. Next base: position 95,360 of record JAKLDR010000004.1, read on the forward strand.
TGGTCGAGTGGGCCGATGGCCAGCGCCTGCGCCTCGCGCGCTTCGCCGACCACTTCGCGGGCGAGCCGGAGCTGGCCGCCGTCGAGTACCTGATCAGGACCGAGCCGACGGTGCGCTTCCAGGCCTACGTGCGCGGCGACGTGGACATCTGCGACGTGCCCCTGGGGCGGCTCCGCGAGGTCCGCGCCTGGGCCGACCATCGCTCCTGGCCGGAGCTCGACACCTTCTACCTGGGCATCTCCTTCACCCGCGAGCCGGGCCGGTCGAACGTCCACCTCCGCCGGGCGCTCAACTTCGCGGTCGACCGCGAGCGGCTTTGCCGGGTGATCCTGGAGGGCCGCGCCGAGCCGGCCAGGGGCGTCCTGCCGCCGGCCGTGCCCGGGCACGACCCAGCCCTCGCCGGCTACCGCTTCGATCCGGCGGCGGCCGCCCGGGAGCTGGAACTCGCCGGCTTCCCCGGCGGGAAGGGGCTGCCGCCCGTCGACCTCTACTACGCCGCCGGCGACGGCGACGCCCAGATGACGGCCATGGAGCTCCAGCAGCAGTTCCGCCGCGCGGGCATCCCCGTGGAGCTCTCCGCCTGCGACAAGGGCAAGCTCCGGGACATGACCCAGACGGACCCGCCGCCGCTCTTCCCGCGCTCCTGGGTGGCCGACTACGCCGACCCCGAGAACTTCCTGTGGAGCTGCTTCCACAGCTCGCTGGCCGGCCAGAGCAACCGGGTGCACTATCGCGACCCGGAGGCCGACCGGCTGCTCGAGGCCGCCGCGGAGCTCCCGCCGGGGGCCGAGCGCCTGGCCGCCTGGGCCCGCGCCGAGCGCCGCATCGTGGACCAGGCCCCCTGGGTCTTCCTCTACCACCGCAGCGCCCACCTGCTGGTCAAGCCGTCGGTCCGGGGCCTCACCTTCACGCCTCTGGACACCGGCCCGGAGCTGCCCTGGGCGGACTTCGTGCGGGTGCGCAAGCAGGGATGACGGGGCCGGCCGCCAAGGGGTGGAGGGAGTGGCCTGCGGCTCAGCCGGTTCCTCCTCCGGCGTTTGACAGAACCAGCCCCGCCGGGAAGATGGCACGAATGCCCGGCCACCGAGGCGTCCGCCGTGGACGCCCCGGACCGTTGGCAACCGCGAGAGTCACAGGGGAGAAGATCCATGAAACGCCTCATGCTGTCCCTGTCCGCCATCGGGCTCCTGCTGGTCCCGGCCCTGGCGGCCGAGACCTCCACCGCCGACAACCTCAAGGCCGCCCACCAGGCGTCGCTTGACGCCAAGGCCCGCTACGAGGCCTTCGCCGCCAAGGCCGGCGAGGAGGGCTACAAGTCGGCCGCGGCGCTCTTTCGCGCAGCCGCCAAGTCCGAGGACATCCACATCGCCAAGTACGCCTCCGTCCTGAAGGAACTGGGCGTCGAGGCCAAGGCCGAGGCCGCCAAACCGGAGGTCAAGACCACCAGGGAGAACGCTGAGGCGGCCATCAAGGACAAGACCGCCAACAGGGAAACGCTCCTGCCCGGCCACGTCAAGGCGGCCGAGGCCGACAAGCAGAAGAAGGCGGTCATGTTCTTCAAGGGCGCCATCGCCGCCGACGGCGAGTGCCTCAAGCTGTTCGAGCAGGCCAAGGGCAACCTCGATGGCTGGAAGGCCGGCGACAAGGAGTTCCTGGTCTGCACGGTCTGCAGCTACGTGATGGCCGCCCCGGCACCGGGCAAGTGCCCGATCTGCTCGGCGTCGAACGAGAAGTACGAGTCGTTCAAGTAACGGGGGCCTAGACACCCAACATGCCCCTCGACACACTTCCGCTCGGGGCCCTGAGCAAGGCCGAAGGGCAACACGTAACATTCAGCACGCAACGAATGTCGGAAATAGCCGATTCCTTTGCGTTGGGTGTTGAGTGCTGCATGTTGTGTGTTGCATGTTCGTTCCATTGTATGCCATGAGACTCCTCTGGCTCGGCGTCCTCGCCTCCCAGCTCGCGGCCGTGGTCGGGTTCTGGGCCTGGAACCACGTCCACCATCCGCTCGGCAACCAGCTGACTGGCGACTCGACCGCCCAGTTCCTGGCCTGGGGCCGGCTGGCGGGGCTGCTCGCCGCCTTCGGCTGCCTGCTCCAGATCGTCCTGGTCGGCCGGACCCGCTGGGTCGAACGCGCCTTCGGCCTGGACCGCCTGAGCCGGCTGCATCACGTCGTCGGCTTCGGGCTGGTCCTGGCCATCGTCGCCCACCCGGTGCTGGTGACCGCGGGGCACGCGCTCCAGGAGGAGAACTCCTTCGGCGGACAATTCGCCGCCTTCCTGAAGAACTGGGAGGATGTGGCCGGCGCCACGGTCGCCGTGGGCATCATGCTCGCGGCGCTGGTCTTCTCGGTCCTGGTCCTGCGCCGGAAGATGCGCTACGAGTGGTGGCACGCCACCCACCTGACCTTCTACATCGCCATCGCCCTGGCCTTCGGCCACCAGCTGGCGGTGGGCTGGGATTTCGACACCAACCTTCCGCCGGACCCCGATCGGGGCTTCGACGCCCACCGCTGGTTCCGGTACTACTGGCTGGGGCTCTACGTCTTCGTCTTCGCCAACCTGCTCTGGTACCGGGTAGCCCGGCCGCTCGCCGGCTACTGGCGGCACCGCTTCCGGGTGGCGCGGCTCGTCCCCGAGGCCGGGGCTGTCACCTCGGTGCACATCGAGGGGCGCCGGATGGAACGGTTCCTGGCCCGCGGCGGGCAGTTCGTCATCGTCCGCTTCCTGGCCCGGGGCTTCCGCTGGGAGGCGCACCCCTTCTCGCTGTCGGCGCCGCCCGACGGCCGCCGGCTGCGGCTGACCATCAAGGCCCTGGGCGACTACACCCGGAAGATTCCGGAGCTCGCGCCAGGGACCGGCGTCATCATCGATGGCCCCCACGGAATCTTCACCGCCGGGCGCTGCAAGGGCGCCAAGGCCCTGCTGGTCGCCGGCGGCATCGGCATCACCCCAATCCGCTCGATGGCCGAGGACCTCGCCCGCCGCGGGACGGATCTGGTCCTGCTCTACGCCAACCGCGACCGCAAGAGCATCGTCTTCGAGACGGAGCTCGCGGAGCTGGCCGCCGCCACCGGCCGGCTCAAGGTGATCCATGTGCTCAGCGCCGACCCGGACTGGGCCGGCGAGCGCGGCCAGATCGACCGGGAGCGCCTCGCCCGGCTGGTGCCCGACGTCCGCGAGCGGGAGGTCTTCCTCTGCGGGCCGCCGCCGATGATGAAGGCGGTCCGGGCCGCGCTCCGCAACCTGGGGGTGCCCCGCGGGCGGATCTACTACGAGCGCTTCGCGCTGTAGCCGGATCCGCCGCTACTTCTTGGCCGCCGCCTTCCAGTGGGCGTACTGGAGCAGGTGGCCGGTGCGCAGGGTCATGCCCGCGTCCCGGCTCCAGGTGCTGTTGTTGAGCAGGAAGACCGGCGGGCACTTGGACTCCGGGAAGCTCTGGGCGAAGAGATCGGCGGCGGTCTCCAGGTACTCGGGCTTGCCGCTCTTCATCCCGACGTAGGCGAAGAGGTCCGCGAGATACCGCGGTGCCTCGAAGAAGCTGTCCGGGAAGGGCTTCTCGCAGCCCTCCTTGAGCAGCTTGAAGACCGTCTCATCGCCGGTCCGCCGGTGCAGCTCACACAGCGGAACGATGGCATGGCAGTACTTGAGGTCCTCCTGGATGTAGTCCTGCGACTGGATCTGGTTCGCGCCGTCGTGGAGGTGCGGGCCGAGCCCCTTCCACTTGGGTACCACGTTGGCGTTGAAGAGCTTGAGCCCCTCGTCCAGCCACTTCCGGTCGGCGGTCAGGTCGTAGAGCGTGCAGAAGGAGAACATGCCCCAGCCGTTGGCGGCCATGTCGCCCTGCGGGCCGCCCCAGGCCTTGGCCTTGGCCACCCAGTCCCAGGCGGCTCTGAGGCCCTCGCCGTTGCGGAGGCAGCACTCCAGGGCCTTGGGCTCGCCGGTGAGCATGTAGTAGAGGGCCACGCCCGAGATCCAGTTGGCTCGGCCGTCGGGCACGTAGTAGAGCCGGTTGCAGTGGTACGACGGGAAGTTGTAGTCGGAGCGCTGCAGGCCGCGGCATTCCGCCAGCTCGCGGTCCGACCAGAGCTCGTCGATGTCGATGCGATGCCGGGCCATGGAGGCGCCCAACCTGGCGAAGCTGGGGTCGCCGGTGCGCATCAGGTTGAGCCACATGATCCAGGTCCAGTCGTAGTGCAGACTGACGTGGCCGCGCCCGGGCACGCCCAGGTCGCCGAACTCCATCCAGCCGAACCAGTTCGAGGAGTCGCTGATGTAGCCGACTCCCGACTCCACCGAGGTCTTCCGGGCGCTCCAGAGGCTCGAGGGGCTGGCCGGGTCGGCGGAGCTGGCGGTCATGCGCATCCAGGCGGCGAGCTTGGCGTTGCAGTCCTTGTCGGCCGCGGTGCGCGCCTCCGGCGGGGCGAAGAGCGCCGGGGCCGCCTCGGTGGCGGCGTAGTACTCCGGCGCCGCCAGCGCGAAAAGCGGAGCGCTGAGCTCGGCCAGCGATTCCCGGGCGTCGCGGCCGGAGAAGTCCAGGACGAGCTCGTGGCCCTTGTGGACCGACCCGGGCAGGAGGTACAGGCCCGGCTTGGGCAGGCCCTGCAGGGTGCGGTCGAAGAGCCCGCCGTCGGTCAGGCGCGGCCGGGGCCGCGGCCACTGGCGCCCTTCCGGCCAGAACCAGAAGCGGAGCGACTTGCCGTCAAGCTCCACGGCCTTCTCGTAGTTCTGCCAGAAGTCCCGCAGCGCCGCGGTCAGCCTGCCGGCCTGGCCCTTGAGCTCGACGAGGCCGTCGGTCCGGTCGCCCTTCTTGAGTTCCTTGCCGCCACCGGTGATCGTGTACTCGAAATCGTCGTAGGTGTAGAAGGGTGGCTTGACGTAGTCGAGGTTCTTGACCGACTGCTGGCTCTTGGCCATGTGGCAGATCTGCGAGACCCGCAGGCTGCCCGTCCCCTCGGCTCCCTCGCACTTGGCGGCGACCGGGTCGCCGAGCCCCAGGCCCAGGTCCAGGCACAGGCCCTTGAATGCGAACCACTCGGCGTTGGGGGATGCGTCGCCCTCGCCCTTGGCCCGGAACAACCCCATGGATCCCTGGTTCTCGATCCAGACCTGGACCTTGAGGTGTCTGCAGCCCGCGAAGGCCGAGACCCGCACGGTGTAGGCCAGGAGGTCGTTGTGGACTCCGGGGAACTTGCCCTTGGCGCAGACGATGGCCCGCATGGTACCGGCCTGCTCGACAACGACCTCGGTCGGCGCGCCGGCCTGGACGTCGCCGCCCTCGGCCTTGAGCACCACCAGGCCGCGGCCCGCCGAAGTGATCAGCTCCTTGCCGTCGACCTTGACCGACTCGAAGAGGCCGGGCTTCTTCTTGCTGATTACGAAGGCCAGCGGCCCGGTCGAGACCCTGACCGCCTCGGCGCCGTCGTCCACCTTGACCGGCGCCGCCGGGGCCGGGTTGCCGCCGGCGTCCGACAGGACCAGCTCGGCCTTCCCTCCGGCCGGCACGTCGACCTGCACGTCCACCAGCGCCCAGCGCACCGAGCCGTCGTCCCAGGCCACGGTCTTCAGGAACTGGGCCGGCAAGGCCTTGCCGCCGGCCTTGACCGCGAGCTTGGCGACGTCCTTGAGCTCGCCTCTGGCGAAGGGCACGCCGGTCGTCACCACCGCCGGCGTGCGGGCGACCTTGTCGGTCTCGGTCACGGTCAGCTTGGTTTCCAGAGCCTCTGCGAGTCCGCCGCCCACGAAGAGGGCGGCGCAAGCCAGGGCCGAAAGCGGCGTGATCTTGTGGGTCATGGCCATCTCCCTATCGCCGGGATCGAGGACGGGAATCCATGCGTCTCACACCTACTTCTTCTTCTCTTCGTTCTTCAGATTCGGCTGGGGCTCCTTGTCTCCGTACTTGGCGGCGACCTCGGAGGCCAGACCGAAGAGCAGGTCGCTGCGCCGGGCCCAGTCGGAGCTGATGTACCAGCTCTCGCCCTCGCCCTCGGCGCAGAGGCCCATGCGGATGCGCTCGTCCAGGGCCTCGCGGCAGCGCTTCCCGAGATCCTCGCCGAGGACCGTCTTGGCGTTGTCGTCGAGGAGCGCCTTCTCGAGGTAGACGCGGGCCTCAACTTCCTGCAGGCTCTCGCGGAAGGCCTCGGAACGCACCGTGGCCAGCGGCCCCGTCTTGCCCTTGCCCAGGATGTACGGGATGCAGAAGTTGAGGTTGAGCTGGCCCCAGGCGGCCTCCGGGTAGCGGCCGGCCAGGCTCCCGCGGACCCGGCCGCGGTCGTCCTTGAGCACCGGCCAGAAGTCGGCGCCGATCCGGCCGAGCCCGCGCGGGCCCACGCCCTTGGATACGAAGGGCGTGTAGCTGCGCTTGGCCCCCATCCAGCGCTCGAGCTTGACCCGATGCTCGACCAGCGACGACTGCATCTTCATCTCGCGCGGGTAGTAGGACAGCCACATGGGGTTGGACCAGCCGAAGGAGTAGCCTTCGCGGGGATCGACCGGCGTCACCCCTATGCCCCACAATGCGATGCCCATGCCGATGTCGTAGCCCTGCCACTTGTCGCAGTAGAAGTGGCTGTGCACCGCCCATTTGGCGCCGGGCACGCCGGCGGTGATGTCGTCCATGGCCTGCTTCGTGGGCCGGGCATCCCCGATCAGTCCGAAGAGCATGGAGTTCTCTATGCCCCGCTTCTTGAGCACCGGCCCGATGCCGTCGGTCAGCTTCTTCCAGAACTCCTTGCTCTCGGGCGTGCCCCAGGCCGGGCCCTGGCGGGGCTTGAGCTTCCCGGTGGCCGGGTCCACCAGGGTGATGAGGATGGGCTTGTCGTAGGTGCGCGCGGCCGTCCCCGCGCCGCCGGCGTGGCCCTGGCTCTCCGGCGGCTCCCAGCAGTCGAGGATCACGCCCGGGATCTTTCCGAGATGCTTCGTGGCCACGTCCAGGTACTTCTCGGCGATGCTGAAGTCCGGAGTCAGTTCGCCGTCGTCGCCGCGGACCCAGCGGACCATGGCGTGCTCGTTGCCGAAGTGCGTCCGCCGGATGCAGGAGATGAAGACCGTCTTGTTGGCCAGCGGCGCCAGGATCGAGAAGGTCTTGTCCAGCAGCTTGAAGTGCGCGTCGGACCACAGCGGCACGTCGTAGGCCATGGCCACGCTCTCCGGCGACTGGATGACGTCCATGCAGGAGATGTACTGCTGGACCGGCGGCAGCTTCCAGTCCAGGACCTTGAGGGTCACTGGCACGATCGCGGGCTTGACGCCCTCGGCGCTGACCGTCACCGTCCCGGTGTAGGCGCCGGGCTTGGCGTCGGCCGGAACGTTGACCGTGATCCAGACCGGCTGGACCGAGCCGCCGTGCTCCTTGTAGACCGGCACCTCGGCCGGCGCGGCCTCCTCGAGCGAGTCGAAGAAACCGGGCACGCCGTAGCCGGAGGCGCCGTCGGCCACCTCGTAGCGAACGACCACCGCCGAGGCCGGGATGGTCCCGGGGCCCTTCAAGTCCGAGACCTCGGCCTTGAGGCCCTTGATGGGCTTCTCGTCGCCGACCACCACCTGGCCGGCGAAGGTACCGTTTCTCACGCCGATCAGGCGCACCGGCGAAACCGGCGTGAAGGGGTCGGGGTAGTCGGGCAGGAAGACGGTCTGGATGATGCTCTGGTTCCAGACCTTGAAGCCGCGGCCGGCCAGCGGGCCGGTGTTGGCGGCCACGCCGGCCCCGGCCGGAGCGGTCAGCCGGATCTCGCTCAGGCCGATCTTGGCCCAGTAGCAGTCGCCGTGGAAGTCGCCGCCGCCCTTGTTGCGGCTGGCATAGATCCGTCCCAGGGTCGGCGCGCGGTGGATCTCCACGGCCACCACATTGAGGCCCTTCTTCAGCTTGGCGGTCGGCAGCCTGCATTCGGTGATCTTGCGGATGCGCTTCTCGATGCGCGGCTTGCCTTCGGGGCTGCGGTCGCCGCGGAGCAGGGCGAAGCCGTCCGTGGTGTAGTAGGCCTCGTCGGGGTAGGCCTCGGCCGGGGTGTAGAGGTTCAGCTCGCCCTTGGGCATGAAGGCGCGGGTCAGTTCCTCGCCGTTGAGGTGGACGACCGCACCGCCGCGGAAGTCGAGGGAGAGCGTCAGGTCGCCGGCCTTGGCCGGGTCCTCGACCTCGAAGGCTCCGCGCATCAGGATCAGCTTCCAGGCCTCGTTGGGCGAGCCGGCCAGCATCGGCCCGCGCAGGCGCGCCCAGGTGCTGTCGTCGAAGCCCGGCTTCATCCAGTCGGCGGGGGTCTCCGCCGGCAGGCGCACCATGGCCACGTCCTCGAACTTGTAGTTGGACTCGGGCGCCTGGCCCTCCTTGGGGTTCTTCTGGAACCAGCCGTAGACGTCCTTGCCGACCAGCCGGGCGTGCTTGACTTCGCCGGAGGGCAGGACGAGCTCCGGCGTCTCCCAGACCGTCCGGAAGCGCCAGAAACTCTTGGTGTCCAGGACCGTCGTACCGCCGCCGGGCGCGGGCGCGTTCTCGCCGGCCGCGGCCGCGGCCCCTGCGAGGAGGAGCCCAAGGATACCCAGCATCCGGACTTTGCGCATGGCGGTCTCCTAGCAGCCCGGCGGGTCAACCGGACATGTTGATACTACACCGGAGGGACTTCCGGCGGAGAAGAACGCGAAGGTTTTCACGGGTCCAAGCGGGAAAGAACCGGGCCCCCGCGGTCAGCGGAGGCCCGAGGTCGGAGATGGTGCGGCCGAGTGGAGTTGAACCACCATGAGGTTGCCCTCACTAGCTCCTGAAGCTAGCGCGTCTGCCAGTTCCGCCACGGCCGCATGGAACATCAGGCAACGGCCCGGGATTATAAGCCCGGGCCGGCTCCGGTCAAGCGCTCCGGCCGGAAAACTTCAGCTCTCCGGACCGGCCAGGGCAAACCGTATCCGGCCCTCCTGGGGGATGGCCTCGACGGCCCCGCCGGGGAGCTGCAGCTCGACGCCCAGCGCGCAGTCCGCGCCGGGCGCCAGGCCGAGCGCGTCGAGAGGGACGGCGACCTCCAGGATGTGGTCCAGCGCCGCCCGGCAGCCGCTGGCCTCGACCCGGTCCGGGGAGGTCCAGAGGCAGGCCGGGGCCCGGCCGGCGTCCGCAGGACCCTTCCCGGGCGGTCCGGCCAGCAGGGTGAGCCGCGCCCCGGCGGCCAGTTCCTCGCGGCGGCCGGCGTGGAAATCGGCCCGGACGTACAGGTTGGCCGCGTCGTTGCCAAAGAAGAGCATCTCCACCAGCGGGGGCGGACCGCTGCGGTCCATGGCCCCGGCGGCCGTCCGGTAGGAGCCGGCCCTGATCCACTCGTGGTAGTCGGTGGCCCGGCCGTCGAGGGTGGCCCGGAACTGTCCGCCCGGCCGGGTGGCCTGCATCCGGCCGGCTCCGGACGACTTGATGGGCTGGCTGAGGAAGTCCGGCGGCCGCCGGCCAAGGGCGCGGTAGACATTGGCCAGGTGCATGCGGAAGAGCTCGTCGAAGGCGTCGTCGTTGCCGGAGTTGTGGTCGTCGCCGTACCACCAGCACCAGTCCGAACCTTCGGCCGCGTAGAGGCACTCCCAGGCCCGCTCGAGCTGCCGGTCGCCGGCCGGGCGCCCGGCGCCCATCGACTCCAGGTCGGCGCGCACCCGGAAGAGGTAGTCCCAGGCCTGCTGGTCCTGGTGGTGCCCGGCCCAGATGTAGAAGTCGTGGTTGATCCAGGATCCCGGCCAGAGCCGCTCCAGCCGCCGGCCGCGCCGGGAGGCGAGGAACTCGCCGGGCAGCACCGGCACGACCTCCCCGCGCTCCGCGGCCCGCGAGAGCCCGCCGTAGAGCTCGCGCAGGAAGGGCACGCCGCCGCCGGGGTAGTGTTCCCAGGCGTTCTCGCCGTCCAGGATGACGCTGACCAGCCCCTCGCCGCAGCCCCGCACCTTGGTGATGAAGTCCCGCGCCGCTCCCAGCTGGTCCCACCAGCTGTGATAGTTGAAACCGACCAGGTCGGAGAGCCCCCGGTCGCGGAAGATCACGCCGAGCTCCCGGCCGGGCGGCCCGGCCCGGTACGGACGGTAGAGGCCGGCCCCGGTGCGCTCCAGCGGCTCGCCCAGCGAGTAGGCCAGGATGTCCTCGTCGGTGGCGGCCCACTTGAAGCCGGCCTCGGCCAGCATGGGGAGGACCGCCTCGCTGACCGAGCCTTCGCTGGGCCAGCAGCCGGCCGGCCGCCGCCCGAAGCGCCGCTCGTGGCTCTCGACCGCGCGGCGGAGGTGCTCCCTGGCGTCCTCCGGCACCGGCTTCCAGTGGGCCGGCAGCCGCACGCCGGGCATGGCCACCTGGGCGGCGCGCATGTCGGCCAGGAGCGGCAGGATGGGGTGGTAGTGGGGCGTGGCGGTCAGCTCGACCTGGCCGCGCTCGGCCAGCCGCCGGTACTTGGGAATCACCTCGGAGAGCACGTCCCGCTGGCGGTCGAGGACGTAGAGCTTGTCGTCCTCGGTGAACTCCCGCGCCTTGAAGACCAGCGAGCGCAGGCCGGGATCGCGGTCGATGACCAGCGGGTGGTACCAGGCCAGGGTGAACCAGGCCTGCAGGTCGCGGAGGTCCGCGGCGGAGAAGTCCCCGGAGGCCTCGGCCTCGGCGGCGGAGCGCTTCCAGGGGGCGCGCATCTCCAGGAGCTCGCCGTAGCGCGGGTGGACCCGGATCATCCGGTCCCAGTTGGCGTAGAAGAAGACCTCCAGGGCGCGCCGGCGCTGCTCGGCGGAGAGGTCTTCGGCCGGGATCCGGGCGAGCGTCTCGCACTCGTCGGGAGACGTCCCCGCGGCGGCGGCCTCGAGCTGGTCCAGCAGCGAGGGCACGACGTTGACGGCGCACCTGACCCCCGGGAACTCCTCGAGGAGCGCGGCCATGCCCCAGTAGTCCTTGATGCCGTGCAGCCGCACCCAGGGCATGTGCACCCGGCCGGAGAGGATGTCCCGGTAGCAGGGCTGGTGGAAATGCCAGAGCAGGGCCAGGCTGGTCGGGCCGGCGGCCGCGGGAGTCGCGGTGGTCATGGGCAGGGAGTCTAGCCCGGACGGGGCCGGATTCAAGGCACGGTAATTCCTCTTGAATTCGCCGTCCGATGGCTTCTAATTCCCGCTGCGGCGCGCCTCCCCCGAGACTATGACCGGGGGGTGCCGGAGCGCCCTACAGCCGGGAAGGAGTTCTGCCAGGTGAAGGTCAAAGGTGCCCAGATTCTGATCAACGCCCTCGAGCGCGAGGGTGTAGAGGTGGCCTTCGGCTACCCCGGCGGCGTGGTCATCCCCATCTTCGACAAGCTTTACGACTCGCGGCAGATCCACTTCTATCTGACCCGCCACGAGCAGGCTGCGGCCCACGCCGCCGACGGCTACGCCCGGGCCACCGGCAAGGTCGGCGTGTGCATCGCCACCAGCGGCCCGGGGGCCTGCAACCTGGTCACCGGCATCGCCACCGCCAACATGGATTCCGTGCCGATGGTGGCGATAACCGGGCAGGTCAAGACCAACCTGATCGGCAACGACGCCTTCCAGGAGGCGGACATCACCGGCATAACCCGGCCGATCACCAAGCACAACTACCTGGTCAAGCGGGTCGAGGATCTGGCCCGCGTGGTCCAGGAGGCCTTCCACATCGCCCGGACCGGACGGCCCGGCCCGGTGCTCGTCGACCTGCCCGTGGACGTCTCCAACAGCGAGTACGAGGACGTCCTGCCCGAGAAGGTCAGCCTGCCGGGCTACAAGCCGAACTACGAGGGCAACCCCCGCCAGATCGAGCGCGTGGCCGAGGCCATCAACGCCGCCGAGCGGCCGGTGATCTACGCCGGCGGCGGCTGCATCATCTCCGACTGCTGCGACGAGCTGCGCCAGCTGGCCGAGCGCGCCGAGATCCCGGTGACCAACACCCTGCTGGGCCTGGGTTCCTTCCCCGGCGACCACCCGCTGTCGCTGCAGATGCTGGGCATGCACGGCACGGTCTGGGCCAACTACGCGGTGCACCACGCCGACATGCTCATCTCCGTCGGCGCCCGCTTCGACGACCGGATCACCGGCAAGGTCTCGGCCTTCGCGCCGGATGCCAAGATCGTGCACATCGACATCGATCCCACGGCGATCTCCAAGAGCATCCCCGTGGACCTGCCCATCGTCGGCGACGCCAAGCGGGTGCTCCGCAAGCTCCTGCCGCTGATCAAAAAGCGCCACCATCCGGCTTGGCTGGCCCAGATCGAGGAGTGGCGCCGGAAGTACCCGCTCAAGTACGGCGCCGACGGCCTCAGGCCCCAGTACGTGGTCGAGAAGATCTGGGAGCTGACCCGCGACCGCGACACGGTGATCACCACCGAGGTCGGCCAGAACCAGATGTGGGCGGCGCAGTTCTACAAGTACGCCCGGCCGCGCTCCTTCCTGTCCTCCGGCGGCATGGGCACCATGGGCTTCGGCCTGCCCGCGGCCATCGGCGCCCAGCTGGGCCGCCCCAAGAGCCTGGTCATCGACATCGCCGGCGACGGCTCCATCCAGATGAACATCCAGGAGCTCACCACCGCCGTGCGCCTGAAGCTGCCGGTCAAGATCGCGCTCCTGAACAACGGCTATCTGGGCATGGTCCGCCAGTGGCAGGAGCTCTTCTACAAGAAGCGCTACTCGCAGACCGACCTGGAGGACAACCCGGACTTCGTCAAGGTCGCCGAGGCCTTCGGCGCCAGGGGCATACGGGTCACCAGGCGCGAGGACGTGGAGCCGGCCCTCCGGGAGGCCTTCCGCCTCAAGGAGTGCGTGATGCTCGACTTCCACGTCACCCGCGAGGAGAACGTGTTCCCGATGATCCCGGCGGGCGAGGCGGTGGACCGGATGATCGGCGGCATGGCCTGAGGCCCGCGCCGGGGCCGGTCGTTCGCTTCGGCGGTTCCGACGGCGCCGCCGTCGGCGGCGGGAGGGGGCGCCTATGACCGAGCAGTCCGAAACTTCCGGGGCCGGCCCCCGGCCCGGTCCGGGCCTGCCGCAGTCCCCCGAGAAAGCCCTGCCGGACATAGCCGAGCGCTACCGCCAGCTGGTGGAGCTCTCCCCGGACGCCATCCTCATCCAGTGCGAAGGGCAGATCGCATTCATCAACCGGGCCGGCATGCGCCTGCTCGGAGCGCGGGAACCGGGCGAGGTTGTCGGGCGGCCCGTGCTGGAGTTCGTGCACCCCGATCACCGTGCGATCGTCGCCGCGCGCATGGCCGCGGTCCGCACCGCGGGGGTGAACGCCCCCCTCCTCGAGGAGAAGTACCTCCGCGTCGACGGCGGGGTGGTCGACGTCGAGGTCGTGGCCGCGCCATTCCGATACGAGGGCCGGCCGGCCGCCCAGGTGGTCATCCGCGACATCACCGAACGCAAGCGCGCCGAGCAGGCCCTGCGCGAGAGCGAGGACCGCGTCCGCTCGCTGGCCGAGGGCCTGTCCGGAGGCATGGTCTACCAGATCCTGCGCAGGCCCGACGGCACCAGGCGCTTCACCTACCTGGGAGACACGGTGATCTCCCTCTACGGCTGCACGCCACAGGAGGCCATGGCCGACCCAGAGAAGATATACGGCCGGGTCTGCCCCGAGGACCAGGAACGCCTCTTCGAGGAGGAGGAGTCCGCCCACCGGACCATGTCCGTGTTCCGGGCCGAGGCCCGGATCCGCCCGCCCTGCGGCCCGATACGGTGGTCGTCCTTCGTGTCCAACCCCAGGCTGCTGCCCGACGGCTCCACGCTGTGGAGCGGCATTGAGCTGGACATCACCGCGCAGAAGCGGGCCGAGGAGGCCCTGCGCGAAAGCGAGGCGCGCTTCCGGAGCATCGTGGACGCCTCGCCCATGGGCATGCACCTCTACGAGCTCGGAGACGGCGGGGAACTGATCTTCTCCGGGGCCAATCCCGCCGCGGATCGGATCCTCGGGGTGAACCACTCCAAGTTCCTGGGCCTGCGCATCGAGCAGGCCTTCCCGGGCCTGATCAGCACCGAGGTCCCGGCCCGATACCGGGAGGTGGCCGCCCGCGGCGGGCAGTGGCGCACCGATCAGATCGACTATGATCGCGCCGGCATCCGCGGGGCCTTCGAGGTGGTCGCGTTCCAGACCGGGCCCGGCCGGATGGTCGCGCTCTTCAGCGACGTCACCGAGCGCAAGCGTTCCGAGAAGGCCTTGCGAGACAGCGAGGCGAGGTTCCGCTCCATCGTCGAGACCAGCCAGGAGTGGATCTGGGCCGTCGACGCCGAGGGCCGGCACACCTACTGCAACCCGGCCGTCGAGAAGATCCTCGGTTTTCGACCTGATGAGATGGTCGGCCGCGACGCCCAGCCCCTCCTGTACGAGGAGGACCGCGGCACGGCCCGCGAGGCGCTGGCCAGGAGCCTGGCCGGCCGGACCGGCTGGTCGGGCCTCGTCCTGCGCTGGAGGCACAAGGACGGCTCCATACGCCACCTGGAGAGCACCGCGACCCCCATCCTGAACGCGGCGGGGGATATGGCGGGGCTGTGGGGAGCCGATCGCGACATCACCGGGCAAGTACGTGATCAGGAACAGATCCAGCTGCTGAGGAACAGCATCGACGCCCACCGCGACGGCGCTTACTGGATGGACAGCGACAACCGAATCGTCTACGCCAACGACGCCGCCGCCAAGGCACTCGGCTACCGGCGCGACGAACTGCAGGGGATGGCGCTGAGCGCCATCAATCCGCTGGCAACGCCCGAGCGGATGGCCAAGGTGTGGGACAGGCTCCGAAGGAACGGCTTCTTCCTGACCGAGTCCATGCATCGCCGCAAGGACGGCAGCGAGTTCCCGGTGGAGGTCATGTCCACTTACGTCCGCCTGGCCGGGAAGGAGTACAACTGCGGCTTTGCCCGCGACATTGCCGAACGCAAGCGCACCGAGAAGGCCCTGCGGGCCAGCGAGGAACGCTACCGCGCGCTGGTCGAGGCCACCGACACGGGATTTGTGATCATCGACTTCCAGGGCCGGGTCCTGGATGCCAACCGCGAGTACGTCCGCCTGACGGGGCGCGGGCAGCTTTCCGAGATTCTGGGCCACAGCGTGGTCGAGTGGACAGCCGCGCACCACGGGGACAAGAACGCCCAGGCGGTGGAACTGTGCTCCCGGGAAGGCCGGGTGCGCCAACTGGAGGTTGACTACGTCGACGGCCAGGGGCGCTTCACTCCGGTGGAGATCAACGCCACCGTGGTCGACACCGCCGATGGCCCGCGCATTCTCACGCTGGTCCGCGACATCACCAACCGCAGACGGACCGAACAGGCGCTCCAGGAAGCCCACGCCGAGAAGACCAGGCATCTGGCCTTCACCGAGGCGCTGCTCTCCGCCATCCCCACGCCGGTGTTCTTCAAGGACGCCGAGGGTCGCTACCTGGGCTGCAACCAGGCCTTCGCCGAGCAGATGGGCGTGACCGCCGAGCAGATCAAAGGCAAGACCGTCGAAGAACTGTGGCCCGGCGAACACGCCGCCGTCTACCACGCCAAGGACCTGGAACTGATGCGCAACCCCCGGCGGCAGATATACGAGTTCAAAGTCCGGGACAGGCACGGCGAGGACCGCAACGTCATCTACGCCAAAGACGTCTTCCGGGATGACGCCGGCCGTCCCGCCGGCATCGTCGGCGCCTACGTGGACATCACCGACCGCAGGAGGGCCGAAGAGGCCCGAGCCCAGAACGAGGCCCGACTGCGCAGCGTGATCGAGTCCACCGCCGACGGCCTGCTGGTTGTCGATCAGGACGGCCGGACCATAGCCGCCAACACGCGCTTCGCCCAGCTCTGGCGGATCCCCGGCGACCTGCTGGAACGCGGCGACGATGCCGCCCTGCTGGCCCACGTCCTCGACCAGCTGGAGGACCCGCAGGCCTTCCTGGCCAAGGTCCGCCGACTGTATACCACCGATGCCGAGGACATGGACGAGATCCGCTTCAAGGACGGCCGGGTCTTCGAGCGTTACTCCAGGCCTTTGACCATGGGTGGGGCGGTCGCCGGTCGCGTCTGGTCCTTCCGGGACATAACCGAACGCAGGAGAGCCGAGGAGGCCCTGCGCCTCAGCCGCCAGCAGCTGCTCACCAACCTGGAGAACACGCCGCACGTCGCCGTCCAGTGGTACGACGAGGCCGGCCGGGTGCTCTACTGGAACCCGGCTTCCGAAAAGATCTACGGCTTCACCTCCGCCGAGGCCGTGGGCAAGACCCTGGATCAGCTCATCCTGTCTCCCGAGGAGGCCTCCTTCTTCCTGGACACCCTCCGCAAGATCTCCTCGACCGGGCAACCCTGCGGCCCCTACGAGATGCAGATCCGCAGGCGCGACGGAGGTTCCGGCTGGGTCCTGTCCACCACCTTCGGCATGCCCATGGCGGAGGGCCGGCCCGGCTTCGTCTGCATGGACGTGGACATCACCGATCGCAAGCGCGTCGAGGCCGAGCGTGAGCGCCTGCTGGTTGACCTGGAGTCCCGCAACGCCGAACTGGAGCGCTTCACCTACACGGTTTCGCACGACCTGCGCAGCCCGCTGATCACCATCCGCGGCTTCCTGGCCTACCTGGAGCGGGATCTGGCCGAGGGCAACGCCGAGCGCCTCAAGTCCGACGTCGGACGCATCACCAGCGCCACTTACAAGATGGAACGACTGCTCCAGGAATTGCTGGAGCTCTCCCGCGTCGGCCGGGTGGTCAATCCGCCGGAGGACGCGCCCTTCGCCGCGATCGTCGCCGAGGCGGCCGAACTGGTCACCGGCCGCCTGCGGGAGCACGGAGTGACCCTGGACGTCACCCCCGACCTGCCGGCGGTCCGCGGCGACCGGCGGCGCCTGGTGGAGGTGCTTCAGAACCTCCTCGACAACGCCGCCAAATTCATGGGCGACCAGCCCACCCCGCGCATCCAGATCGGCGTCCGCGGGGAGCCGGCCGGCGGGCAGGCGGTCTTCTTCGTCCGCGACAACGGCATGGGCGTCGACCCGCAGTACTGCGAGCGGGTCTTCGGCCTTTTCAACAAGCTGGACCCCAAGAGCGAGGGGACCGGCGTGGGGCTGGCCCTGGTGCGGCGCATCGTCGAGGTGCACGGGGGCCGCATCTGGCTAGAGTCGGAAGGCATCGGCCGGGGCTGCACCTTCTGCCTGCAGCTCCCGCTGGCCGGGGCGAACTGCGATTCCCAGGAGCGGGGAGGCGACCATGAAGGGTGAACCCATCAGGATTCTGCTTGTCGAGGACAACGCCGATCACGCCGAGCTGGTCCGGCGCTCCCTCGCCGATCACCGGGTGGCCAACCGGATCACCCACCTCAGCGACGGGGCCGCGGCCCTGGATTACCTGCACAACCGCGGGGACTACGCCGATGCCGAGAAGAACCCCCGCCCCCACATCGTCCTGCTCGACCTGCGGCTGCCCAAGATCGACGGCCTGGAGGTGCTCCGCGTGCTGAAGCAGGACCAGCGGCTGGCAGCCATCCCCGTGATCATCCTGACCACCTCCGAGGCCGACGCCGACATCGCCCAGGCCTACGGCAACCACGCCAACAGCTACCTGGTCAAGCCGGTCGGCTTCGAGAAGCTCAAGTCCATGATGCAGGATTTCGGGTTCTACTGGCTGGGCTGGAACACCCACCCCGAGCTGTAGACCGCGGCGGCACCCCGGGAACGGCAGCACTGGAGACCACCCATGGACGAAGCAGCCCGCATCCTCCTGGTGGAGGACGAGCCGGCGCACGCCGAGCTGATCCTGCGCGCCTTCGAGGCGGCGTCGCCCCGTCACCCGGTCACCGCCGTGGGCTCCCTGGCCGAGGCCCGCAAGCACCTGGCCGGCAACCGGCCCGGGCTAATCATCGCCGACTGGCGCCTGCCCGACGGCGACGGGCTGGAGCTGCTGCCCGGCCCCGCGGCCCGGGCGTCGGTCCCGGTGATCCTGATGACCAGCCACGGCAACGAGCGCGTGGCGGTCGAGGCCATGCAGGCCGGGGCGCTGGACTACGTGGTCAAGTCCACCGAGACCCTCTCGGACATGCCGCACCTCGCCGGCCGGGCCCTGGACATCTGGCGCAGCCGCGAGGAGCTCCGGGAGAGCGAGCAGACCATCCGCAGCATCTTCCTGGCGGCGCCGGTGGGCATCGGCGTGGTGGTCAGCAGGGTCCTGCGCCAGGCCAACGACCGCCTCTGCTCCATGACCGGCTACTCCCGGGCCGAGCTGCTCGGCCAGAGCTCCCGGATCCTCTACCCCACCGACGAGGACTTCGAGTACGTCGGCCGGGAGAAGTACCGCCAGATCGGGCTGCTCGGCACCGGCACGGTGGAGACCCGCTGGCGCCGGAAGGACGGGGTTGTCATCAACGTCCTGCTCAGCTCCTCCCCGTTGGACCCCGCCGACCTCACGCGGGGCGTGACCTTCACCGCCCTGGACATCACCGACCGGGTACGTTCCGAGGCGGCGCTGCGCTCCGAGCGGGACCTGACCGAGAGCATGTTCCGCACCGCGCCGGTGATCATCCTGATGCTGGACGCCGACGGCCGGATCGTGACCTTCAACCCCTTCATGCAGGAACTGTGCGGCTACCGCCCGGAGGAGGTCCGCGGCCGCGACTGGTTCGAGATCTTCCTGCCGCCGGACTGCCGGGATCGCGTGCGCGCCACCTTCGCCGACGTGCTCTCCTCCGGCGGAATCACCGGAAGCTGCAACCCTGTCTCCACCCGGAACGGGCGCGAGCGGCTGATCGAGTGGCACAGCCGGCCCCTGCGCGGCCCGGCCGGGGAGACGGTCGGGGTCCTGGCCGTCGGCATGGACATAACCGACCGCCGCCGCGCGGAGGAGGAGATCCGCAGCCTGGCCCGCATACCGGAGGAGAGCCCCCACCCGGTGCTGCGCATCGCCGGCGACGGCCGGATCCTCTACGCCAACGCCGCCAGCACGCCGCTGCTGACCGGGGTGATGGCCGGGCGGAGCTCCGCCGACGGCTTCCTCCCGGAACTGGCCGCAGAGGCCATCGCCGGGCAGACCAACAAGATGGCCGAGATCGAGGCCGACGGGCGCGTCTACGAGGTCATTCTGTCCCCGGTGCCCGAGGAGGCCGGGCCGGGCGCACCGCCAGCCGGCGCCGACCGTTCCAGCCGACGCGTCAACGTCTACGGCCGGGACATCACCGACCGCCGCCGGCTGCAGATCGAACAGCGCGAGTACGCCCGCCGGCTGGAGCGCGAGGTGGCCGAGCGCACCGCCGAGATCCGCCTGTCGGAGGAGCGCTACCGGGCGCTCTTCGAGAACGTGGACCACGCCATCGTCACCACCGATCTGGACGGCGCGGTGGTCTCGGCCAACCCCGCCGCCCGGAAGCTTTTCGCCTGGGACTCCGGGCAGCATCTGGGCGGCAGTCTGGCAGAGCACCTCGACGGCCAGGACGGGCCCGACGGGGCCCTGGCGCTGGCCCGGGCCCGCTCCGGCACGGCCCTCAGCCGCGAGTGCCTGGCCCGGGCCGCCGATGGGCGCGAGATGCCCCTGCATCTCTCGGTCTCCCCGCTGCGCGGCGCGGACGGCCGGCCCTCGGCGCTCATCTGGGTCATGACCGATCTGAGCGAACGCGAGCGCCTCGCCGAGGAGGTCCATCGCGTGCAGGAGTACGCCGGCATAGTCCTGCGCCGGGCCGGCCCGGGCTCCGAGCTGGTCGGGAGCGGGGAGGCCCACCGCCACATAGTCGGGTTCATCCGTTCGGCCGCCTCCGCGGATGCGCCCGTGCTGATCCTCGGCGAGAGCGGCGCGGGCAAGGAGGTGGTGGCCAGGTCCATCCACCTCAACAGTCCGCGCTCCGCCCAGCCCTTCATCGTCACGGACTGCGCGGCGCTGACCGGCTCGCTGCTGGAGAGCGAGCTCTTCGGCCACGAGAAGGGCGCCTTCACTGGAGCGGCCGAGGCCAAGGCCGGGCTGGTGGAGATCGCCAGCGGCGGGACCCTCTTCGTTGACGAGGTCGGCGAGATGCCGCTGGAGCTGCAATCCAAGCTGCTGCGCGTGCTGGAGCGCGGCGAGTTCCGGCGAGTCGGGTCGGTGCGCGAGCGCCGGGCCGATCTGCGGGTGGTGGCCGCCACCAACCGCGACCTCTCCGAAGAGGTCCGGAAGGGCCGGTTCCGCTCGGACCTGTACTTCAGACTGAACGTCCTGAGCTTCAACGTGCCGCCGCTGCGCGAGCGCATCGAGGACGTGCCCGAGCTGGCCAGGTACTTCCTGGCCCATTCCAGGGTCACGGCCCCCAAGCCCAAGCGCCTCCGCCCGGATGCCATGAAGTGCCTGCAGTCCTACTCCTGGCCCGGCAACGTCCGGGAGCTGGCCAACGTCGTTGAACGGGCGGTGATTCTCTCCGGCACGGCCGAGGTGCTCACGCCGGATCATCTCCCGCCGGAACTGCGGCGACACGCAGCGAAAGCTCCTCAGGTCAGGGCCGCGGCCAGCATGGCCGACGCCGAGCGCCAGGCGATCGCCTCAGCCCTGCAGACAACCGGTGGCAATAAGAGCAAGGCAGCTGAGATCCTGGGCATTACCAGGGCGACGCTGCGCAGCAAGATGGCCAAGTTCGGGCTGTAGGCGGATAGTAATTATCCATCTGTCACAAGACGCGTTATTACGAGCGTTAGGGCGATGGTGCGCAATTATTAGCCAACTGTGATCTCCAATGGAAACACAGCATTCACGGACGTAGACTTCTCTATAGACAGGTAACACCCTGTCATACAACATGATACGCTATGCTGTCGGCATTCTACCACCGCCTCACGCCATTTGGCCCAGGGGTTGCTCTTCCAGCTGCCCACAACGGCAAAGCGGAAAGGGAGGATCCCGTGAGTCTCGGTACCGAGCGCGAAGCCAGCCGCCTGGCCAATCCCTTCTCCGCCCTGCGCGGAACCAAGGTCCGGCGGGTTGTTGTTCTGAGCCAGGACTCCGTCATTCGCGATTTGAGCGAAGTTATCCTCAAGGGCCACGGTTTCATCGTGGAACAGGCCGAGGCGCTGCTGGACGTGCGGACCCTGGTGGCCACCAGGCCAGTGTTCGCCTGCCTGGTGGACTGCCGCCGGCTCACGGCCAGGGGCACCAAGCTGCTCCGGCAGGTGGCGGAGCTCGATCTGATCCACAGCGTGGCGCTGGTCGACGCCGGCGATTCCGAGGGGGAGGTCGCCGCCTACGCGGCCGGTGCCGTCGCGGTCGTCGCGTGTCCTTTCGAGAACGTGGCGCTGATCGCGGCGGTCTCCGGCCTTCCGGAGTTCCGTCAGCGCCAGGAAATATTGAACGGAGGCAGGCAGTGAGCGGCAGGATCCCCAGTTCGGCCGGCAGCCGCAGGCTGCCGCGCCAGTCTCCTGAGCCCGGACGCGACCGCCGGATGACCATTCACCTTGTGTCGGTGGGCGAGACCGTCGTCGCCGACTCCAGCGCCGTGCTGGTCATGCGCACGGCCGGCTCGGCGGTCATGGTGCTCCACGATCCGGTCCGGCAGGTGGCGGCGGCGGCGCATTTCGCCCTGCCGCATAGCCGCGCCGAGCAGGCATCCCAGTCGAGATCCGTGCCGGCCGACCTGTTCGCCAGGCTGCTGGCCCGGGGCAGCCGGCCACAGGATCTCGAGCTTTACGCCGTCGGCCCGGGGCTCCCGCTCGAGCTCCCGGGCGCTCAGCAGAAGGGGGCCCCGGCAGGGCCGCCCGCGAGGGTGGCCCTGGGCTGCCGGGTCGATTCGATACGCGCGCCGCGCCGCGTGGAGTTCAGCGTGGACATGGGCAGAATGGTGGTTGAGGGAGGCTGCAGGCCATGAGCACTATTAAACCGTCCCAGCCGTCTTCCGGGGCCCCGCGCAAGCGTCGGGTTCTGCTCGTGGACGACTGCGAGGAACTACTCAGCCTCATGACCTGCGTCCTGCTGGAGCACGGGTTCGAAGTCGGCGCCGCCATGGACGCCAAGCAGGGCTACAAGCTGGCGCTGGACGGCGGCTTCGACCTGCTGGTCACCGACCTGGTCATGCCGGACGTCAAGGGCAACTCGCTGATCAGCATGCTGCGGGCGGCCGGGTTCGGCGCTCCGATCATCGTGGTCTCCGGCTACGTCGGATGCCTCGAGGCCAGCCGCCTCAAGGAGCTCGGCGTCGCCGGGGTGATGACCAAGCCCTTCAAGCTGGCCGGCTTCCTGAACTGCGTCTACAAGGCCATGGGCCTGCAGATGGAGGAGGAGGAGCTCCACGTTGCCGGCGAAGAGCGCGCGGGGGCCTGGTAGGCCGGACCCCGTCCGGACATTATCCACATTATCCGAAAGAACCGACGCCCGGCCGCCGAATAACATATATGATGGGGCGGATGCCATGGGCCCCGAACCGGGGGGATTCCTGTGCGCATAGTTTCGTGGGGACCGCGCCGGGGAGAGCGCGCCGGCCTGCTCTCGGACGGATTCGTCGTGGACCTCAACCGGGCCGACGGAGCCCTGCCGTCCGACCCGCGGGACCTGTTCCGCGGCTGGGAGCGGCTGGAGCCGAAGCTCCGGAAGCTGTCCGCCGCGCCGGCCGCGTCGCTCGCCTCCTCCTGCCGGGAACCGCTCGGCTCGGTCCGCCTGGGCGCCCCCTCGCCGGATCCGGGCGAGATCGTATGCCTGGCCGGCAACTACGAGGAGCACATCAAGGAGGGGGAGTGCGTGCGGGAGATGAAGCGCACCGCCCACCCCAAGCTCTTCAGCAAGGCCGGAGTCACCGCCTCCGGGCCGGCCGACGACATCGTCTACCCCCGGGGCGTCGAGAAGCTCGACTACGAGGTTGAGATCGCCGTGATCATCGGGCGCGCCGCGCGCTCCGTGCCGGCCGCGAAGGCTTCCGGAGTCATCGCCGGGTACTGCGTCCTGAACGACGTCTCGGCGCGCTGCGCCCAGTTCGGGGACGGGCAGTTCTTCCGGGGCAAGTCCTTCGAGACCTTCGCGCCCATGGGCCCGGCGCTGGTGACGCCGGACGAGGCCGGCAACGTCGCCGACCTGCGCCTGCGCTCCTGGGTCAACGGCCAGGTCCGCCAGGACTCGCGCACGAGCCGCATGACTTTCCCGATCCCGGAGATAGTGGAGTTCGTCTCCGGCGTCTTCACCCTGCGCCCAGGCGACGTCATCGCCACCGGCACCCCCGCCGGGGTGGGGGTCTTCATGAATCCGCCGGGCCTGCTGCAGGCCGGCGATCTCGTGGAGATGGAAGTGGATGGACTGGGCCGGCTGGCCAACCGGGTGGCCGCCCCGAGGGACGCATCATGATGAACACCCGATCCGGGAACCAGGCCAGCGGGCTGATCCTCGGCCCGGTCGCCCCGCGCCGGGTGCGCCGCGCGGCGCCGCCGGCCCCGGCAGCCGTGCCCGGCCCCTTCGAGGAGGCCCTGGTGTCCTGGGGACTCAGGCTGCTCTTCGTGCTCCTGGCCGCCGGAGTCGCCGGCTGCAAGGCCTACAGCGAGGTGCCCTCCGCCGACGTGCAGCCGCCGGTCTGCCCGCCGACGCCGGCCGGCGCGGAGGCCTGCTGGGAGCCGCCCGCTCCGCTCGGACCCTGGCGCTACATCATCGTCCATCACAGCGCCACGCCGGGCGGCTCGGCCGCGCTCTTCGAGAAATACCACCGCAACGTCCGGCACTTCGAGAACGGCATGGGTTACCACTTCGTTATCGGCAACGGCGTGGACGTGACCGACGGCCTCGTCGAGGTCGGTGACCGCTGGGTCCGCCAGATCCAGGGGGCGCACGTCGGCGGCGAACTCAACCGCGAGTGCATCGGCATCTGCCTGGTGGGGGATTTCTCCCAGGGCCGCCCCACCGCCAGGCAGGTGGCCTCGCTCGACCGGCTGCTGAAGTTCCTGCTGGCCCGCTGCCGGATACCGCCCTCCCGCGTCATAGGCCACTGCGAGGCCCGCCCGGGACACACGGTCTGCCCCGGCCAGCACTTCTCCATGGACGCGCTCCGCAAAACCCTCTCCGGCGGATCCTCGGTCTGCCAGATACCGGTTGAGCCGGCCGGGGGCCAGCCCCCGCCGGCCGAAGCAGCCCCCAGTGCCGCTCCACCCCCGGCGGCCACCGGCGGCTCGGCCGCCTCCGCCCCGCAGAACTTCCGGGTCTACGGGTCGGTGCGCAGCCTGCGCTGACCGCGCGTTCCCCAAGATGGTGGAAGTTTCCGGCAGCGCGGATATGATTTCCGCGGTCGGCCGTCATTGAGCGGCCCCGGAGACGCCACGTGGCCCGCGAGTACGCGCTCGAAGACCTGGAGCTCTACCTCCTCTCGGTGATGGAGGACCGCCTGCACGGGGTCATGCCATCGCTGCTGCGCGGGGTCGCCGCCGCGGCCAGTTGGCCGTTCGCGGGGGCCGCCGCCCTGCGGCGCCAACTCTACCTCGGGGGAAAGCTGCGGCGGCGCCGCGCCCCGCTGCCGGTGATCTCGGTCGGCAACCTGGTGGTCGGCGGGGCCGGCAAGACCCCGTTCTCGTCCTATCTGCTCCGCGGGCTGTCCCGGCAGGGCCGGCAGGTGGCGGTCATCGCCCGGGGCTACCGCTCGGGCAAGTCCGACGCGGTCAACGACGAGCTGGTCATGCTCGGCCGGCAGGTCCCGGACGCACTGACCCTGGCCACTCCCAACCGTCTGACCGGCTGCCGCAAGGCCGCCGAGCTCGGGGCCGAGGTGGCGGTGCTCGACGACGGCTTCCAGCACATCCCGCTGATGCGCGACCTGGACATCCTGCTTCTGGACGCCACCCGCCCCTTCGGCAACGGCCGGCTGTTGCCCCGGGGAACGCTGCGCGAGCCGCCGGAGTGCGCCCGGCGCGCGGACATAGCCGTGCTCACCAGGGTCGACCTGGCCTCGCGCGGCCAGGTCGGCGAGCTGCGCACCTGGCTGGGCCGGCTCCGCCGCAACATGCCCGTGGCCGAATGCTGCTTCCGCCCGGCGACGCTCAAGCCGGTGGTGGCCGGGAGTGCTCCACCGCTTGACCCGGAGGCCCTCTCCGGCCGCCGCATCGGGGCCTTCGCCGGGCTGGCCGACCCGCGCAGCTTCGGGCGGCTGCTCCGCGCCCTGGGCGCCGCCGTGGTCTACTCCCGGCGCTTCCGCGACCATCACCGCTACACCGGACGGGATCTGGCCGAGGTCGCCGCCGAGGCCCGCTGGGCCGGCGCCGAGCTGCTGGTCACCACCGAGAAGGACGCGGTCAAACTCTCCCGGCTGACCGCCCCGGAAGCCCCCCTCTACTACCTGCCCATCGAGGTGGAGATGCGCGAGGGCGAGGACCTGCTCTGGGCCGAGGTCGGCCGGGCGCTGGCCAACTTCAAGAAGCCTTAGAGCTTTTCACCACCAAGACACCGAGACACAGGAGACGGCAGGGGATTTCCATCCGCGGACGAGACCGCTCCCGATTGGAGAACGGCGCGCGCCGCGAACTGTGATCAACGTTGTTACTGGTGTCCTGGCGGTTGGGCGCTCAGTCCACCGCGGCCAGGGCGCGGGTCTCGACGGCCGATTCTTCGGCCTCGGCCATCTCCAGCGCCCGGCGGGACGCCCGGCAGGCGGCGCCGTGGAGCCAGCCGCAGATGGTCCGCCGGCCGGCCAGCCCACGCGCACCGCGGGCCAGCATCAGGAAGACGGCCCGGGTGGCGGTCTCGGCCAGGCGCCGGTCGCCGGTCATTCGCAGGCAGGCGGAGTAGACCATCGGCGCGTGACGCTCGACCAGCGCGCCCAGCGCCTGCGCCGAGCCGCGCGCCGCGTAGCCGTCAAGAAGCTCGCCGTCGGTCATCGCCCCCTCCGTGCTGTAGGGGGAATATACACCGCGGACGCTCCAAGGTTCGCCGACGGCAGGTGCGCACAAGAACGGGGGCCGCGCGCTGCGCGGCCCCCGGCGGACATGGCGGAATCGGGCTACTTCTTCAGCTTCTCGTAGACCTTGGGATTCACGCAGCTCTTGGGCCGCTCGCCCTTGAGCACGGCCGCGGCGGCCTTGGCGGTCTCGTCCTGGAGCTCCTGGATGGACTCCTCGGAGTACCAGCCGGCGTGGTCGGTGAGGACCACGTTGGGGATCTTGCGGAGCGGCGAGTCCGCCGGCAACGGCTCCTTCTCGTAGACGTCCAGACCCGCCGAGGCCGGGCGGCCCTTCTTGAGGGCCTCGGCCAGGGCCGCCTCGTCGATGACCGGCCCGCGGGCGGTGTTGACCAGCACGGCGGTGGGTTTCATCAGGCCCAGCCGGCGCGCGTCGATCATGTGGAACGTCTCCTTGTTGCTGGGCGCGTGGACGGAGACGTAGTCGCTCTCCTTGAGCAGGGTGTCGAGGTCGACGAGCGTCACCCCGGCGGCCTTGGCGGCCTCGGGCTTGAGGTAGGGGTCGTGGACCAGCACCTTGAAGCGCCAGCCGCCGATCTTCTCGTGCAGCCGGCGGGGGATCGAGCCATAGCCGACCAGCCCGAAGGTCTTGCCGGTCATGCGGAAGACGGGGTCCTTGGGGCCGATGTCCCACTCGCCGGCGCGGACCCGCTTGTCGTGGTCCACCAGCTTGCGGGCGCAGGCCATGATCAGAGCCAGGGCCTGGTCGGAGACCTCCTCGACGCAGTAGCCCAGGACGTTGGCCACGACCACACCGCGGTCGGTGGCGGCCTGGAGGTCGACGTTGTCCACGCCGATGCCATAGCGGACGATGACCTTGAGGTCGGTCAGCGACTCGATCAGCGCCTGGTCGATGGGCGCCTGGCGCACCAGCAGGCCGTGCGCGCCCTTGCAGCCCTCGAAGAGCTGGCAGGGGTCCTTCCAGACCACCGGCCCAGCCAGTTCGGCGCCGGCTTCGGCCAGGATGCGCTTCTCTCCCGCGTAGCTCTTGTAACCGGGGTCGGTGACGACGACTTTGAACTTGGCCATGGATCAGTTCCCTGTTCTCAGTTCCCAGATCTCAGTTCCCAGTTCCCAGTTCCCAGCACGACTGCCCCGTTCCCGGCTGAGAACTGGGAACTGGCAACCGGGAACTACTTTGTCTTACTTCTTGCCTTCCTCGGCGCGCTTCTTGATGACGCTCTTGATGGTCTCCTTGAGCTCGGTCAGATCCGAGGACTTGACCACGTAGGCGTCGGCCGCCCAGGACAGGAAGTTGTCCTTGTAGTTGGCGTAGGCGGTGTTGAGGATCACCGGGATGGTGTTGTCCACGCCCAGGACCTTGCCCAGGGCCTCGATGCCGTCCATGCCCGGCATGGAGATGTCCATGATCACCAGATCCGGCCGCTCCTTGGATATCTCGGCCAGGGCCTCCTTGCCGCC
This sequence comes from Planctomycetota bacterium, assembly GCA_022703445.1. Classification (GTDB taxonomy): domain Bacteria; phylum Planctomycetota; class SZUA-567; order JAKLDR01; family JAKLDR01; genus JAKLDR01. Next base: position 122,591 of record JAKLDR010000004.1, read on the forward strand.
CGCGGCGGTGCAGACGGTGTAACCCTCGTCCTCGAGCTCCTGCTCGTAGAGCCGCCTCTGGTTGGGGTCGTCCTCGACCACCAGCAGCTTGGTCATGACCTGCTCCTTTCGCCGATTCGCAGCTGGCGAATCCCCCCAGCTTGCGCGCGGGATTCTAATCCACCGGGATAGCGGATGGCAAGCAGAGATTTTGCCCGGCGGAGTCCGCCGGGGCGGGCCTCAGCTCCCGAAGGGGCTGCCGGCGGCGGGGACTGCCAGGACGGCCTCCAGGCTCCGGCGGGCGGACTCCGCGGTGGTCTGCGGGCCCACCGCCACCTCCTCGACCCGGACGCCCCGCGCGCGGTAGTGGCCGAGCAGCGGGGCGATGCGCCCGCGGAAGAGCTCCAGCCGCCGGCGCACGGCTTCGAGATCGTCGTCGGAGCGGCCGGAGCGGTCGCCGCCGGCGTCCGTGCGGATGCGCTCCCAGGCCACCTCCGCCGGGCAGGAGAGATGGACGACCAGGCGCACGTCCAGGACGGGCTCGAGGTCGCGGGCCTGGCCGGCGTGGCGCGGCAGGCCGTTGAGCACGCAGATGTCGCCAGCCGCGAAACCGCGCGCCGCCAGGAACGACTCCAGAATCCGCCGGGCCAGCGGGAAGTGCTCGTCCTCGAGCAGCCTCCCGGCGGCGACCACTTCCGCCAGGAAGGCGGCCTCCGCCGGGCTGAAACCCGGGTCGCCGCCGGCGGCGATCCGGCGGAGCTCGGCCCCGAAGTCGAAGTGCACGCACCTCGCCGACCGCAGGCCGCCGCGCTCCAGCTCCTCGCCCAGCGGAGTCTTGCCCGACCCGGACGGCCCCACCAGCAGCAGGGCCCGCCTCCGCCCGGGGCGCGCGGCATGCGGCCGGTCCATGGTCAGAGCATGGCCGCCGGGTCGGCGTCGAGCGTCGCGCGGACGCCGCGGGCGGAGCCCTGGCACTCGGCGCGCAGGACCGCCAGCAACTCCTCGGACTCGGACCCGGGGCGGCACTTGATCATCAGGTGCCAGCGGTACTGGTCCTCGATCTTCTCGAGGGGGCAGTGCGCCGGCCCGAGCACCTGCGGCGGCCGGCCCCCCGGGCCGCCCGCCGCGGAGGCCGCCGGGCAGGCCGCGCGGGCGGCGGCGGCGATCGCCTCGGCGCGCTCCCGGGCGCGGACGGAGTCCTTGGCGCTGGCCACCACGCGGAGCAGCCGCGCGTACGGCGGCCAGTAGAACTCCGAGCGCGAGGCCAGCTCCGCCTCGGCGAAGGCCAGGTAGTCGTGCTGCGCGGCCGCGGCCACCGCCGGGTGCTCGGGGAAGGCGGTCTGGACGGCCACCCGCCCGCCCATCTCGCCGCGGCCGGCCCGGCCGGCCACCTGGCTCACCAGCTGGAAGGTGCGCTCCGCCGCCCGGAAGTCCGGGAGGTTCAGCGCCGTGTCGGCGTTGACCATCGCGACCAGCGTGACCCGCGGGAAGTCCAGGCCCTTGCCGACCATCTGGGTGCCGACCAGGACATTGGTCTTGCCCTCGCGGAAGTCGGCCAGGATCCCGGCGTGGGCGGTGCGGTTGGCCATGACGTCGCTGTCCAGGCGCGCCACCCGGGCCTCGGGGAAGAACTTCGCCACCTCGGCGGCGACGCGCTCGGTGCCCAGCCCGATCCGCCGGAGCGGACCGCCGCAGTCCGGGCAGGCCTGCCCGAAGGACTTCTCCGCCCCGCAGTAGTGGCAGAGGGCCGCGTCCTGCTCGCGGTGGAAGACCATGGCCACCTGGCAGCGCGCGCAGCGGGCCACGAAGCCGCAGCGCGCACAGACGATGGCCGTGGCCCAGCCCCGCCGGTTCAGGAAGACGATCGCCGAACCGCCCTCCTTGAGGCAGGCGCCCAGCAGCCGCTGCATGCGCCGGCTCAGGGCCAGGAATGCGCGGTTCTCGCGGCTCTCGATGCGCGTGTCGATCAGCTCGACCGGCGGCAGGGGGTAGCCCGCGGCGCGCTTTTCCATGACGTGCAGCCGCGCGCGGCCGCCCCGCGCCGCGTGGAAGCTCTCCAGCGACGGCGTGGCCGAGCCGAGCACGCAGACCGCGCCCTCCAGCTCCGCGCGCCGGGCGGCCGTCTCCCGGGCGTGGTACCGTGGCGCGGAGTCCTGCTTGTAGGAACCCTCGTGCTCCTCGTCGACCACCACGAGCCCCAGCCGCGGCACGGGCGCGAAGACCGCGCTGCGGGCGCCGATGATCACGTCGGCGCGGCCCTCGCTGATCCGGCGCCACTCCTCGGCGCGCTGCCCCGGGGTGAGGTGGGAGTGCAGCACGGCCAGCGAGGCGAAGCGGCTCCGGAAGCGGGCGCAGGTCTGGGGGGTGAGCGCGATCTCCGGCAGCAGGACGATGCTCTGCCTCCCGCGCTCGAGCGCCGCCCGGGCGGCGCGGATGTAGACCTCGGTCTTGCCGCTGCCCGTGACCCCGCGGATGAGGTGGACCGCAGCCGCGCCGGGGCCGCCGTCCATGGAGGCCACGACGGACTCGACCGCGGCGCGCTGCTCGCCCGTGAGCTCGAACTCCCTGGCGGCCTCCGCGCCGTAGCCCATGAAGACCCGCTCCTGCGGGTACTCTTCGACGATGCGCAGGTGCATCTTGCGCCCCAGCGCCCGGACCGCGCCCTCGCCGGCGTCGGCCACCAGGAGCAGCTCGCCGACGGTCAGCCGCCCCGCGCACTCGGCCAGCGTCTCGAGGATCACGGCCTGCTGCGGCGCTCGATCGGCCATGGCGGCGGCCAGACGCCGCGCCTCCTCGGGCTTCTCGAGGAGCTCGACGAAGCGGATCTTCTCGGAGCGCTTGTGCGCCTTGACCGCCGCCGGGGTCATGGCGCCGAGCGCCTCGCCGAGGCTGGCGCCGTAGTGCCGGCTCATCCACCGGCCGAGCTCGAGCATCTTCGCCGATAGGAAGGGGGCCTCGTCGGCGGGCTTGATGGCCTCGCGAACCGCGGCCAGGACGTCGGCGTCGCGGCCGGGGGATGCGGCGCTGGCGCCGGAGCCCTCGTCGCCGCCCATTCCGGGCAGGCCCTGGCTCTCGGCCGCGGGGGCGGGCTTCTTCCTGCGGCCGGCGCGCTCGGCGAGCTTGGCGCCCAGCTCCGCGCGAACCTCCTCCTCGGAGACGACCCGCAGCAGGTAGCCGGTCGCCCGGCGCGGCCCGAGCGGCGCGACCACGCGCAGCCCCGGGACCGGCTCGACCGGGAAGCCCTCCGGCAGCCGGTAGAAGTAGGTCTGGTCCTGGGGCGTCTCGAAGCAGAGCTCGATGTAGCGATCGTTCACGGGGGCTGATTCTAGCCGGCCTCCGGCGCGGTACAAGCTTGACGGCGGCGCGGGGTCAAGGTAGGCTGGGGCGATGGGCAGAAGGTTCCGGCTCAGCGTCGTCTGGCGTCCAGCCGCCCGAATGGCCTGTCTCGCTCTGGCCTGTCTCGCCGCTGCGGCCGCCGCCGGCGAGCCGCCCGAGGACGGGCCCGAGGCCCGCAGGCTGCGCGCTGCCGCGCTGATCGCCGCGCTCGACGACAAGGACCCGGCGGTGCGGGCCAAGGCGGCCGGGGACCTCGGACCGCTGACCGGCGAAGGGGAGGCGGTCGCTCCCGCCCGGCAGGCCCTGCTCAAGGCCCTCGGCGACGCCGACGCCCGGGTGGGCGAGGCCGCCGCCCGGACGCTGCTGCGCATCCCGCGGACCGGCTGGAGCCTGACGAAGGCCTACGCCACCCTGCCGGTACCGGTGCGCACCGTCCTCGTCCGGGAACTGGTCGACTCGCGGGAGGAGAACTACTCGCTCTTCACCATGGCCGTCGCCGACCCGGACGTCGCCATCCGCCGCTCGGCGATCGCCGGCCTGGCCAGGCTGGTGGAGGACGTCGACCTGGTCATCCCTCCGCTGACCGTCGCGCTGGACGATGCCGACCGCGAAGCGCGCTCCGCCGCCCTGGCCGCGGTCGCCCAGGTTCCCGACCTGCCCGCCGCGACCGTCGGGCGCCTATGCCGGCTGCTGGACGAGCCCGATGCCGGGCTGCGCGCCGCGGCGGCCAACGCGCTCGGCGGCCTGGTCCGCCCCGGCGCCAGGGCTCCCGGCCTGCCTCCCCGGGCGGCGGCCGCCGGCCCCCGGCTGATCAAGGCGCTGACCGATCCGGACCCTGGCGCCCGGGCCGCGGTGGTCCGCGCCGTCGGGGCGGTGTGCGCCACGCGCGAGTCCGCGCCGCACCTGCTCAAGGCCCTGGAGGACAAGGAGCCCGGGGTCCGGGCCGCGGCCGTGCCGGGCCTGGGTCGGCCGGACGCCGGGCCGGAGGCCATCGAGGCCGTCCTGCGCTGCCTCAAGGACGAGGACCCCGGCATCGCCCAGGCGGCTGTGCGCGCCCTGGGGGCCATCGGGCCGCGCGACCCGCGGATCGCCCCCGCGCTGCTCGGCGTCATGGCCGAGGCCCCGGACCTCCTTGCTCTGGACCCGATCCTCGACGCCCTGGTTCCGTTTGGGACCGAGAAGGACGTGGTGCCGGCCCTGGTCCGGAGGCTGAAGGACGACAGGCACAAGAATGACCGCCACCAGCTGCTCTGGTGCCTGTCCCGGATGGGACCCAAGGCCCGCGAGGCCGTCGGCCCGCTCCTGGAGCTGACCGAGAACCAGCCCAAGGATGTCCGGATGATGGCGGTCAACGCCCTGGGCGCCATCGGCCCCGAAAAGGGCGTGGTGCCGGTGCTGGTCAAGGCCCTGGGCGACAAGGACTGGGAGGTCCGCGAGCTGGCCTGCGGTGCCCTGGCCCGGATCGGCGGCCCGGCGGCCGAGGCCCTGCCGGCCATCGAGGCGCTGCTCAAGGACGAGAGCCCCGAGGTGCGCAAGGTCGCCGAGTATGCCGTCGGCAAGATCGGCCGCGAACGGCCGGCTCCGCCCGGGCCGGAGGTGTTCTAGCAGCCCGTTGAAAAAGTGCCGGGGATCGCGTTGCGACCGGATGGCCCGGATGCAAGGCGCGAGGAGGAAGCCGTGTCCGCAGCGACACGGCGACGACGAGCCCCTCGGCCATG
>JAKLDR010000040.1 GCA_022703445.1 Planctomycetota bacterium
CCATCGCCCGCGACTTCGGCTCCTTCGCCAAGTTCAAGGAGGACTTCACCACCGCCGCCACCACGCTCTTCGGCTCGGGCTGGGCCTGGCTGGTGCTCGAGGGCGGCAAGCTTAAGATCACCCAGACCTCGAACGCCGACCTGCCCATGAAGCACGGGCAGACCGCGCTCCTGACCCTCGACGTCTGGGAGCACGCCTACTACATCGACCACCGCAACGCCCGGCCGAAGTACATCGAGGGCTTCCTGGCGAGCCTGGCCAACTGGGGCTTCGCCGCCGAGAACTACTCCAAGGCCGGAGGAAGATGACGGGGCGACACGGCGACACGGCGACACGATGACACGGTGACGCGGCTTGCCCGCCGTAGCCTTGGCGGAGGCGGGGGACGCGCTGACGCGGGGGCTCGGAGAAGCCAACAGATAACCATGAGCCGGTTGACGGTCGGGCTTCTGTTGCCGCTGGCGGCGGCCACGCTGTTGGCCTGCCCTGCCCGCGGGGCGCGCGCCGGCGAGGCCGCCACCGTCGAGGCCCGGGTCACGTCGAAGTCCGCGGCACCGGGAGGGACCGTCCAGGTGGAGGTCCGGCTCGCACCGGGCTTCGGCGTGCATCTCTACCGCGACAAGGTCAGGCTCGAACTGCCCGGCTCCCCCGGTTACTCTCTCGGCAGGTTCGAGCTGCCTGCCGGCAGGAAGGCCAAGGACCCCAACTCCGGCGAGGAGGAGGAGTTCTTCCAGGACCCGGTCACCTTCACCGCACCGGTGAACATCCCGGCGAACCTCGATGGCGAAAAGGCGGCGTTCACCCTGCGGATCGGCTTCCAGGGCTGCACCGACACGTTCTGCCTGCCGCCGGCCAGCCGTGACTTCCAGCTGGCGGTGCCCATCGGGACGCCCGCCGCCGGCCAGCCGCAGCCTCAACCGCCGCCGAAGTCCCAGCCCCAGACTCAGCCCCCGCCGCAACCCGCGCCAGCGGCCGGATCCGGGGAGGCGCCGCACGGTGCGCTGCTGATCGTCCTCTTTGCGTTCCTGGCCGGCCTGGGGATCTGCTACACCCCCTGCGTCTACCCGATGATCCCTGTGACCGTGGCGGTGATCGGCGGAGTGGCAGCCGGCCGCGACCAGAAGCCCGGCAAGCTGCAGCTGCTGGGCTACACCTTGGTCTACGTTCTGGGCATGGCCATAACCTACTCCATCATGGGCATGATCGCCGCCCGCAGCGGACAGGCCCTGGGCGGGAGACTGCAGAGCCCATGGATCCTGGTCCCGGTCAGCCTGGTGATGATGGCGCTGGCCATGAGCATGTTCGGGGCTTTCGATGTGGTCCTGCCTGCGGCGGTGACCTCCCGGCTGGGTCGGTTCTCAGGCTCGGGCAGCCTTCCGGCGCTGCTGGCTTCCGGGCTGATCATGGCCCTGGGCGCATCGCCGTGCATCAGCGCCCCGCTGGGCACGGTGCTGCTGTCCATCAGCCAGACCGGCAGCCTCGTGGTGGGGGCGGCCGCGCTGTTCGCCTTCGCCTGGGGCATGTCCGCGCTGCTCATCGTGGCCGGTGTCTTCCCGGGCCTGCTGTCCAGACCGGGCCCCTGGATGCTCCGCGTCAAGGCCGCCTTCGGGGCGATCATGGCGGTCATGGCCCTGTACTTCGTCCGGCTCTTCCTGCCCGAAGGGTTCTTCGCGCTCTGGCCGGTCCTGGGGCTGGTGGTCACGGGCGCGCTCCTGTTCCTCGCCGGCCGGCGGTTGGCCGAGGGCGGCCGGGGGCGCGGCTGGGCGGTGGGGCTCGGCGGCATTGCCCTGGCGGCGGCCGCCTACCTGGGCGCGGGAGCCGCGGTACGCTCGGGGACGATGACCGCCTTCGTCCGCCTGGCCTTCCCGCCATCCGTGACCCGCAACCTTGGCGGCCGGCACGGAGAGAAGATCGCCTGGGAGGCCTATACGCCCGAGGCCTTCGATGCCGCGCGCCGCGCCGGCCGGCCGGTGCTGGTCGACTTCTACGCCGACTGGTGCCCCTCCTGCCTGGAGATGGAGGAGGGAGCCTTCGCCGAACCGGCGGTGATCGCCGAAACCCGGCGCTTCGTCCGGCTTCGGGTCAACGGCACGGACCATACCCAGCCGGCGGTCCAGGCCGCCCAGACCCGATTCGGCATCCGGGGCTACCCCACGGTGGTCGTCTTTGACCCGGCGGGGGCGGAGGCGGCGCGGACGGTGGGCCTGACCGAGGCCCGAGTCCTGCTTGAAAAGATGCGCGCGGCGAGGTAGAGTCGCCCCCCACAGGGGACCGCCTTTGGGAAGAACCAAATCGACCGGATCGACCGCCTGGAGCCGCCGCGCCTGGAGGCGGCTGGCCGCGGCCCTGGCCGGCCGGCGCCGCGCGCTGGTCGTCACCCACGACTACCCCGACCCCGACGCCCTGGCCTCCGGCTGGGCGCTGGTCCAGCTGCTGGGCCGCAAGCTCGGCATCCGCGCGCGGCTGGTCTACGGCGGAAGCATCGAGCGCCCCGAAAACCTGGCCATGGTCCGGCTGCTGAAGGTACCCGCCCACGAGCTCGCGGCCCGGGACCTGCGCGGCCGGCCGGCCATCGTCACCGTGGACACCTCCCCGGGCTCGGGCAACAACTCCCTGGGGGACTCCGACCTAGTCGTCGCCGCACTCGACAGCCACCAGGGGGTGCCGACCGCCCCGGGCTGCGTCCGCCTGGGGCTGGCCTGCACGGCCACCTCCACGCTGGCCGCCTGGCTCTGCCGAGCCGCGCGCCTGGAGCCGTCGCGGGCCCTGGCCACCGCGCTGTTCTACGGCATCAAGACCGACACGCAGGCCCTGCGCCGCGAGGCCACCGCGGCGGACGAGGCCGCCTACCGCCGGCTCTTCCCGCTGACCGACCAGCGGCTCCTGGCCGAGATCGAGGCGCCGCCGCTGCCGCAGCGCGCCTACGCCTCCCTCTTCCGGGCGCTGGCCGACGCGCGCACGCACGGCAACGCCATCGTGGCATCGATGGGCAGGCTTGAGAGCCGCGACGGGCCGGCCGAGGCCGCCGACTTCCTGGCGCGGCTGGACCGGGCCCGCTATGCCCTGGCCCACGGGTTCTGGAAAGGCGCGGAGATCTTCTCGGTGCGCACCTGGCGCAGCGGCAGCGCGGCCTGGCGGCTGGCCCGCGCCGCGGCCGGGGGCGAGGGCCCGGCCGGCGGCCACGACACCTTCGCCGGCGGGGCGGTCCCGGCCGGGAGCCCAGCCGCCGGGGAGCGCGCCGGTCGGCGGATCGAGCGGCGCTTCCTGCGCTCCACCCGGGCGGAACTGCGGGCCGGAAGGAAATTGATTCCTGCCCGGAAAGGTTAGAATGGGGGCAGGCCCTCCCGGGCGCGGCCCGGAGTCGGACCCTGCAAGCCTTGGGAAAGGAGACTGGACATGGCCGGCGAAATCGAACTGACCGACGCCAACTTCGAGCAGCAGATCCTCAAGCACAAGGGCGTGGCCGTGGTGGACTTCTTCGCCACCTGGTGCGGGCCCTGCAAGGCCTTCGGCCCGACCTTCAAGGAGTTCGCCGCGGAGGCTCCGGCCGGAGTGGTGGCCGCCAAGGCCGACGTGGACCAGTGCCCGCAGGCCGCCGCGTCCCAGGGGGTGATGAGCGTGCCGACGATCGCCTTCTTCAAGAACGGCGAGGTCGTCGAGAAGCTGGTCGGCGCCCAGCGCAAGGCCGCCCTGCTCGACAAGGTCAAGGCCCTGCTCGGCTGAAAGCCGGAAGGGCACGGCAACAACTGACGCCGGACGGACAGGGCGCGTCGAAGCGCGCGGTCCGTACGGACTTTCTGGAGCGATCGATGGCAAACAAGACCGGAGCCGCGGGCTCCTTCAGCGACCTCGAGGCGGCCAAGGCCGCCGCAGCCATGGAGCGCGAGGGCCTGGCCTTCTACCAGGCCGCGGCCAAGGCGACGAAGAACCCCGAGCTGGTCAAGGTCTTCGAGGCCATGGCCGCCGAGGAGAAGAAGCACTTGGCCGACTTCGAGGACCTGGCCGGCGAGCTGGCCCGCGCCAAGGCCGCCACCGAGGAGTACTGGGACGACCCGGAGGTGGGCGAGTACATCCACGCGGTCATCGCCCAGAAGGTCTTCCCGCTGCCGGCGAACGCCGCCGGCACGGTGGCCGGAATGGCCTCGACGGTCGACGCCCTGCGCTTCGCGCTCGGCGCGGAGAAGGACACCGTGCTCTTCTACTCGTTGTGCGCCGACTCGGCCCGCGGCGCGGACGTGCGCGAGATCTTCAACCGCCTGGCCCGCGAGGAGCGCAAGCACATCGCCATGGTCGGCCGCTGGCTGAAGCAGGCCGGGGCTTGACCGCACCGGGCCGGGCGGGGTAGAATACCCGCACAAGGCCCGGAGACGATAGCAGCATGGCCCGCTACCCCACGCACGCACCAGGTCTGGCCAGCCGTCTAGTCGGCGGCGAGGAGGTGGTGGTCTCCCCCCGCGCCGGGCGGATCTGGACCTTCAACGCCGCCGGGGCGCTGGTCTGGGAGCTGGCTGACGGGTCCCACGAGGTCGAGGAGATCGCCACCCTGCTGGCCGGGGCCCGCGGCATCGACCGGGGCCAGGCCCACGACGAGATCGAGGCCTTCGGCGACGAACTGGCCGCCCGCGGCCTGCTAGGCTGGGGCCAGGTGCCGGGCGTCACCAGCCGCCGCGCCAAGCGGGCCGCCGGCAGCCCGCCCAGCGGTCTGGCCGAGCCGCCCCGCGTGATGGTCGAGGACAAGCTCCAGGTCCTGGCCGGCGCCTGCATCAGCGGGCACACCACCGACGGCGCCCTGTGCATGACGGTCACCGACGGATGCGTCACGCAGTTTATGTGAAGCCCCTTGGGACTGCCGCACAGGACTGAACCAGCCAGGCTGATCGTCGGGGCCCTGACCGCCTTCCCCGACGCCTGGGCCGCGGCCCGGGAGCGCCTCCGCGACATCTTCGGCGAGATCGACCTGGAGGCCGGACCCTTCGACTTCTCCTTCACCGGCTACTACCGAGACGAGATGGGCGACGGCCTGCGCAGGCACTTCGTGTCGTTTCCGGAGCTGATCGACCAGGCGGACATCGCCGGCATCAAGCGGCGGACCAACGAGCTGGAGGCCGAACTGATCAGGCCGCAGTGGCCGGTACGGCGGCCGGTCAACCTGGACCCCGGCTACGTGACCCTCGGCAAACTGGTGCTGGGCACCACCAAGGACCAGGCCCACCGCATCGCCGTCGGCCCGGACATGTATGCGGAGGTCACGCTCCGGTTCGTCGGTGGAGCCTTCGTTCCCAACGAGTGGACCTACGCCGACTACCGCAGCGAACCGTACCGCCGCTTCTTCCTGGAAGTCCGCGAGGCGTTGCACCGCCGGCTGCGGTCCAGGGATATTGGAGAGCAGTAGGCAGGTTCAGGGCTCAAGGTTCAGGATTCAGGGTGCAAGGTTCAAGGTGCAAGGTACAGGGCGCTAGGCGCCTGATTGGCGTGTGGTTCGGGGCTAACCGGAAGCGCCTTGAGCCTTGGACCTCGGACCTCGGGCTCAGCGCGCCAGTGCGTAGACCAGGATGTTCATCCCCAGGCGCAGCGCGTCCCGGCTGGAGTAGGCCAGCGCGTACGGGCACATCTCCCCCTGCCAGCCCTCGCCCAGGCCGTACTTGCTGTAGATGACCGCCAGCTGCCCGCCGACGGTGATGCCCTCGAGGCAGGGGGCGGTCAGCTCCGGCTTGTTCTTGGCGAGCATCGGGCTGTAGGTCACCCTGGCGATGGGCTCGCCGCCGCCGGCCGAGTAGACCGGCGAGTCCTTGGCGAGCTCCTCCATCTTGGCGTCGGGGAAAACCTTCTTCATCTCGCGCCGGAAGGCGGCGTCGAAGAGTTTCCGGCCGCAGCAGGCGTCGGCCACTAGCAGCCCGCCGCCCTTGAGGTAGCCGCGCAGCGTCTCGACCTCCTTGTCGGCGAGCTTGAAGTCGTCGTGGCCGGTCATGTACAGCACCGGGTGGTTGAAGGCCTCGCCCTTGGAGAGGTCCACCGCCTCGCGGCGGAACTTCACGCCCATGGTGGACTGCTCGGCGCAGTGCTTGAACAGGTTCATGGCCGCCGACGGGGTCGGGTCCCAGTCGCCGCCGTGGACCACCTGGGCGAAGACCAGCGAGTCGCCGGCCGGCTGCTCCTGCTCGAAGTAGACCTTGTCGGAGGCCAGCGCCCGGCCCAGGGCGCTCTCGGCCATCACGTAGGTGAGGACGTTGACGCCGATCTTCAGGGCGTCCTCGGCGTTGCCCTTCTCGCTCCAGACCCGGCGGCCCTCGGGGTGGGTGTGGCCGTCCCAGGCGCAGGCCAGGTCGTAGGGCGAGAAGATCACCGCCACGCGGCAGCCGATGTTGATGCCCATGAGCTGCGGCGCTTGCTTGAAGTACTTGCCCTCCTTGTCGCGGTGCTCCACCTCGCCGAGCTTGTAGTAGCAGGAGAAGATCGGGTGGTCGGGGGTCAGCAGCTGCATCTTCTGTTTGGGGAAGATGGCGTTGATCTCCTGGACGAAGGCCTTGACGTACTCCTCCGAGCCGGAGGACGCGTTGCACAAGAGCGTCCCGCCGTCCTGCAGGTACCAGCGCAGCTTGCCGCGCAGGTCCTCCGAGAAGGTGAAGGGCTCGCGGCCGGTGAGGTAGAGGATCGGGAACTCCTTGGGGGACTTGGGGAAGCTGGCCAGCGGGTCGAGCTCCACCCCGCGGTAGCGCAGTCCCAGGTCGGTGTTGAAGCGCGAGAGCAGCCCCTGCATATCGCCGGAGGCGTTGGTCCACTCCAGGTACTTGTACTTCCTGCCGCCCTCGTCGACGCCCTCGACCTCCTTGCCGTACTGCAGCTTGGCGACCAGCGGCGGCGGGGCCGGCGGGCGCTTCTTCTCGCTGCGGCGCAGCGGCGTGGCGGGCAGCGGCAGCGGCGGGAAACTCTCGCCGCCGGTCCAGCGCTGGGGCGCGGCCTTGGGGGCCGGCCCGCAGGATGCGGCCAGGGCCGAGACCGCCGGGAGGCAGACAAGGAGGGCAAGTATCGAGACCGTGACCAGGCCAGGACCGCTAACGCCGGACTTCATCTGCGCATCTCCCCAGCTAAGCCCAGGAACTGGGCGCCTTGCGTACATCAGTATAACGGCCGGGCCTGCGCTTTCTTTGCAGGTTCGGGCGGAGCGGTCATCCCCGCTTCCGACCAACCGAAGCGAGCAGCCCGAAGTGGTCGGATGGAAACAGGCCGGCTTCGCCCTTGCGCACCGGATCGTCGCCGACGATCCGGACGCTCTCGGGCACCCAGAACTCCGAGCGCAGCAGGATGCGGTCGAGCCGCCGGCTCTTCTCTCCCTGGAAGGAGCCATCCCGGGCCATGGCGCTCTTCTCCATGTTCCAGGTGAGGCCGGGCTCGGCGGGACGCAGCTTCTTCCAGAGGTCCGCGAAAGCCGCCGGCAGCCGGCCGGTCTCGGGTTGCTCGCCGTCGCCGAAGTTGAAGTCGCCCAGGAGCACGGCGTCGTCGGCGTCCGCCAGTAGCGGCAGGACCTCGTCGAGCTGCCGGGCACGCGCCTCGCCGGCCTCGAGAAAGCTCTCCAGGTGCACCGTGGCCACGGCCAGAGACCGGTCCGCGGCCCTGAGCCGGACGACCAGGACGCCGCGACCCTGCCGGCCCGGCAGCCGGCGGAACTCCTGCTTCTCGATGGGCAGCCTTGTGAGGAAGGCCAGCCCGCCCGGCGCTCCGGCCGCCGGATCGCCGAGCGTGGTGCGATAGCCCTTGGCCCATTCCTCGCGGAGCAGCCGCGCGGCGAACCACGGGCTCACCTCCTGCAGGGCGATGACGTCGGCGGAGGACTCGGCCAGGAGCCTGAACAGGGCCGGCAGGCGCTCGTCGGCGCGCTCCTGATCGGCCAGGACGTTGTAGGTGATGAAGGTCAGCGTGGAGGCCGGGGTGCCGGGAGCAGGCTGCGGTCCGGCGCCGGGCGACTCGGCCCCCTGCTGCGCCCCGCACCCGAGGACCGTCAGGAGGAGGAGCAGCGTCACGCCGGGACCGACCGGTTGCAGCATGCACCGACGCGGCACTCTCCGCTCCCTTCGCGCCTCCACCGTGAGAAGTCTACTCCGCCCGCCGGACCTCCGCGCCCAGCCCGGCCATCAGCTCCACGAAGTTCGGGAAGGTGATGGCCACCGCCTCGGCGGTGTCGACCTCGACGGGACGATCAGCGGCCAGGCCCGCGACGGCCAGGGCCATGACCACCCGGTGATCGGAGTGACCGCCGGCCGCGCCACCGCGCAGGCCGCCGCCGTGCACGACCAGGCCATCCGGCAGCTCCTCGACGCGCGCGCCGAGTTTGGCGAGCTCTTTCGCCATCACGGCGATGCGGTCGGTCTCCTTCTGCCGCGCCTGCGGAACGTTGCCGAGCACCGTCCGGCCCTCGGCGAAGCAGGCCGCGACGGAGAGCGCCGGCAGCGCGTCGGGCGTGGCATTGAGGTCGATCTCCGCGCCCCGGAGCCGGCCGCCCCTGAAGACGAGGCCGTCCGGCGTCTCGCGCCAGGAACAGCCCATGCGCTCCAGGAACCGGACGACCTCCTTGTCGCCCTGCGGATCCTTCATGTCCAGGCCGGTGAGCAGCAGCTCCGAGCCGGTGACCGCCGCGGCGGCCAGGAAGAAGGTGGCGCTCGAGAAGTCCGCGGCCACCGCCTTCCGGAAGCCCTTGTAGCCCTGGCCGCCCGGCACGCGGAAGCGCTCGAGCCCCCGGCGCTCCAGGCGCACGCCCTGGCCGGAGAGCCAGTCGAGAGTCATCTCCACATAGGGCCGCTCGTTGAGCAGCGGCACGTCGATCTCGCTGGTCGCGCGCCCGAGCGGCGCCGCGAGCAGGAGGCTCGTCAGGTACTGGCTGGTCGGGCACTCGATGGCGCAGCGCCCGCCGGCGAGCGGCCCGCGGATTTCAATCGGAGTGCAGCCCGAGCCGGCTCGGCTGGTCGAGGGCGCCCCGAGCGCCGCGAGCGCACCGAGGAGCGGCCCGGCCGAGCGCCGCGAGGTCTGCTCGTCGCCGACGAAGCGCACCGGCTTGTCGCCGAGCGCAGCCGAGCCCAGCGCCACGAAGAGCGTCGTGCCGCTGTTGCCGACGTCGACGTCGCCGGCCGGCGCGGCGATGCGCCCGCCGGCGCCCTCGACCGCCCAGCAAGCCGGATCGCGGTCGTCGATCTTCGCCCCGAGCGCCCGGTAGGTGGCGACGGCGCTGGCCGTGTCGGCACTGGCCAGCGGCCTCAGTATCTCCGAGCGGCCCTCGGCCAGCGCGGCGATGGCCACCGCGCGGATGGTGTGGCTCTTGGAGCCGGGAACGGCGGCCGAGCCGCGCAGCTTGCTCTTCGAGGCAACCAGCTTCATCGGGGCTTCTCCTGTGGCCGGGATTGTACGCCGCCGACGGTGCGCATCAAGGAGGCGAGAGCGTTCCGTCTGCGATGGCCCGGCTTCAACGCAGAGGTCGCAGAGTAGCGCAGAGGGACGCAGGGTACGGCAGGCTGGCGGAGGACGATGGAGGAGGGGAACATCTTCGTCCTCTTCGTCCCCGACTTCGTCGGGCCGAAGAGTCCGAAGAAGTTCCTCCGGGAGCGTCCCGCTCCCTGCGCGGCTACGCCGCGCGCCTCTACTTGGAACAATTAACCACTTCCTCTGCGGCCTCTGCGCTACTCTGCGTCCTCCGCGTTGATGATGACCGTAGGATCGACACGAGATCGCCGATTCTCGAAAGGCTATGGGGCGAAAAACGGGGCCGGAGGAAGTCAATCCTCCGGCCCCGCGGACGGCAGAGCGGTCGGGCCGCGCGGCTACTTCTTGGCCGCGGCCATCTTCTTGCGGGTCTCGGTCACCACGCCGACGAAGCGCGCGGCGAGCTCGGTCATGCCCTTGAAGTCGCCGGCGGCGAGCTTCTTGGCATCGAAGAGGTTCGAGCCCGCACCCAGCGCGAAGGCGCCGGCCTCCAGGAAGGCCGGGGCGGTCTTGTCGTCGACGCCGCCGGTGGGCATCATCGGGATGTGCGGCAGCGGCGCGCGCACCGCCTTGAGGTAGTCGGGCCCGCCGACCGAGGCGGGGAAGATCTTGACCACCGCGGCGCCCAGCTTGTGGGCGTTCACGATCTCGGTGGGGGTGAAGGCGCCGGGCATCATGGGCACGCCGAACTTCGCGGCCGCGGCCATCACCTCGGCGTCGGTGTTCGGGGCGACCAGGAAGCTGGCGCCCGCCTCGACGGCGTTCTTGGCCTGCTCGATGGTCAGCACCGTGCCGGCGCCCAGCACCACCGAGTCGCCGAAGCGGGCCTTGACCGCCCTGATGACCTCGGGGGCGTTCGGGACGCTGAAGGTGATCTCCAGCGCCTTGACGCCGCCGTCGACCATGGCCTGCAGGCCCTTCATGGTGCTCTCGTCGCCCTTGGCCCTGACCACCAGGACGACGCCCAGTTCGCGGATCCTCTCGACAGTTTCCTTGGCTCCCGCCATGACCGTGTTCTCCTTCTCGTCTCCTGCGCAGCTCCCAGGCCGCAGGTGCTGCCCGGCGAGCGGCGACGCTTGTTCGGGGACAAAGGTACACGCCGGAGACCGCGATTCAAGGCCAGCCTCCCGGCGGCCTTTACGTCCCCGGCGGACGGCTATTTCGGCGCGGGACCGCCCGCCGCGCCCTTGCCTTTATCCTCCCACCACTTCTTCCAGGCCGCCGCATCCGGCAGGTCCTGGCCGGTGACCTTCTTCAGCTGGGCGGCGACCGCCTCGGCGTCGGCCCCCTTGGCTTCCCCGAGGAGCTCGACCAGGCAGCCGGGGTCATCGAGGAGCCCCAGGGCGGCCACCACCGCGTCGACGCGCCTGGCCTCGCGCCCCTTGGACTCGGCCAGGGACTGCAGCCGGTTCTTGGCCTCGGGAGCGAGCTTGCCCTCCTTGAGCAGCTTGTCGATGGCCTCGCGGAACCGTCCGTAGGACTCGCCCAGCTTCCTGCTGGCCGCCTCGCGCGCCTGGAAGTCGTTGTCGTCAAGCCCCCGGACGGCGTCCTCGAAGGCCTTGCGCTCCCCGTCGCCCGGCGGGCTCAGCCTGGAGAGCACCCGGGCCTTCACCGCCGGGTCGCCGGGCATGAGCGGCGGCGTGACGCCCAGGTGGCGGAGCAGCGGCAGCAGGTCCTTCTCCACCGGCCCGCGGTGCGCCCTCCACAGCGCCGCGAAGGACGCGGCCTGGGCCTGGAAGACGTCCTTGTCGCGGATGAGGATCACGCGCACGCCGCCGTCCTTCCGCTGGGTCAGGCGCAGGAAGAAGGTATCGGCGGCGTCGCAGCCGGTGAAGCTCACCCTGCCATCGCCATCGTCCTGGAAGTCGATCTGGCAGCCGGGCTCATTCTGCTCTGACAGGATGACCCGGAAGCGGCCCCGGCCGGTCTCCATCCGCCCGGAGAGCTTGGCGCCCTGGAAGTGGATGGAGCGCTCCTCGCCGCTGGAGGAAGAGCCCCAGCCGCGGCTGCCGCCGGCCTCGCGGATCTCGCTGAAGAGGCCGTCGACGCCCGAGGCTCCCCGGTCCGCCTGCATCTCGGCCATCTTGGCGGCCTGCTCCTCGCCCAAGCCCTGCTTGACGAACTTGTCGGTTAGCTCCCGGACCGCCTCCTCCTTGGTCTTGGCGCCCTCCTCCTGGGCCTCCCGGTCGAGCTTGATCCCCTGCTTCTCCCACGAGAGACAGAGCAGCCTTCCGAGCGGCCCGGCCACCTCCTGCAGGACTCCCTTCTTCATGCCGGACGGCGTCCCGGCGGCGGGCGCCGCCGCCGGCTCGGCCTCGCCGGACCGCGCCCGGGGGACCGGGCCGGGCAGCAGCCCGGACAGGCCCGCGCACAGGACGAAGATGAAGACCGGGGAACGCTTCATGCCCATGGCCTGCGAACCTCCCGCGGCTACGCCTTGTTTCCGGCCCTCCGGGCGATCAGCCCGGCGACGTAGCCGGCGCCGAAGCCGTCGTCGATGTTGACCACCGAGACGCCCGGGCAGCAGCTGTTGAGCATGGCGAGCAAGGCCGCCACGCCTCCGAAGCTGGCGCCGTAGCCGATCGACGTCGGGCAGGCGATCACCGGGCAGGAGACCAGCCCGCCGACCACGCTGGCCAGCGCGCCCTCCATGCCGGCGGTCACCACCACGGCGTCGCTCTCGGCCAGCTCCTTCCGGCGGGAGAGGATGCGGTGCAGCCCGGCCACGCCGGCGTCGTAGGCCGCGGTGACCCGCGCGCCCATGAGCTCGGCGGTGACCCGGGCCTCCTCGGCCACGGGGATGTCGCTCGTGCCCGCCGAGACGACCGTCACCCGCCCGCCGGCAGCCTCCGGTCTGGGCCCGATGACCACCGCCCGCGCGGCCGCCTCGACCCGCGCTCTGGGCAGCTTCCGGCGCACCGCCCGGATCTGCTCGGCGCTGGCGCGCGTGGCCAGCACCGTCGAGCCGGCCCGGGCCATCCGCTCGGCGATCCGGGCGACCTGCTCCGGAGTCTTGCCCGGGCAGAAGATGACCTCCGGGAAGCCGCAGCGCAGCTCGCGGTGGTGGTCGATCTGGGCGAAGTCCAGGTCCTCGGCGGGCAGCTCGCGCAGCTGCTTCATGGCCGAGGCCACGGAGCGCCGGCCGGCGGCGAGGTCCTTGAGGAGCTTCTCGAGTCTGGCGGGGGTCATCGTTTCCTCCGGGCGGGGCGCTCGAGCTCCGGAGCGATGGAGAGGGCCAGCCTGTCCGGGCCGCGCCCTTCGCCCCTGGCCAGCTGGTGGTAGCCCAGCGCCGCGACCATGGCGGCATTATCGGTGCAGAGCTCCGTCGGCGCAACCGCGGCCCTCATGCCCTCGGCGACGGCGCGCTCGGCGAGCATGGCCCGGAGCTTGCGGTTGGCGGCCACGCCGCCGGCGACCGAGACCGTCCTGAGCCCGCGCCGGGCCGCCGCGGCCAGGAGCTTGCCGACCAGCACCTCGCAGACCGCCTGCTCGAAGCTGGCGGCCAGGTCGCACTTGACCTTCTCGGTAAGCTCAAGCCGCGGGCCCTTCATCCCCGGCCCCTCGACGGCGTAGAGCAGCGCGGTCTTGAGGCCCGAGAAGCTGAAGTCGTCGTCGGCGTCAGCCAGCTTGGATCGCGGGAAGTCGTAGGCCCGGGGATTCCCGGAGGCCGCGAAGCGCGAAACCGCCGGCCCGCCGGGGAAGCCGAGCCCCAGCACCGCGGCGGCCTTGTCGAAGGCCTCGCCGGCGGCGTCGTCGATGGTCTGGCCCAGCAGCTCGACCTCGAGCGGCGCGCGGCATTCGTAGATGCTGGTGTGCCCGCCGGAGGCAACCAGGCACGCGAAGGGGTACTCGGCCACGCCGGCGAGCGCCGGCGCGTAAGCATGGGCGTGCAGGTGGTGAACCGCGACAATGGGCAAGTCCCAGGCCAGGGCCAGGGCGGAAGCCGCCGAGACGCCGACCAGCAGCGAGCCGGCCAGCCCCGGCCGGACGGTGACGGCGAGGGCATCGGGGCGGGTTGTTTGCTGCGGGTTGTGGGTTGCGGGTTGGGAGCGGGCCGCATCGGCGATGGCCCGCTCCACGATCCGGCTCACGCACTCGGCGTGGGCGCGGCTGGCCACCTCGGGCACCACGCCGCCGAAGCGGGCGTGAATGGCCACCTGGCTGGCGACCACGTTGGAGAGCACCTCCCGCCCGTCGCGGACCAGCGCCGCGGCGGTCTCGTCGCAGGAGGATTCAATGCCGAGGACGAGCACGGGGTCCTTCCTCTTGGCCTCCCTCTCCCCTCGGGGTAGAGGGCATGGGGCGAGGGGAGTCCTTATCCGTTGGCAGAAGACCGCCCCCTCACCCTGCGCCTCTCCCGCAAGGGGAGCGGGGACCTGGGCGGAGTGAAGGGCTATTCAACCGGGACCAGCTCCTCTATGGGAGGAGCCACCGGCGCCGGGAGCGGCGCCTTGGCGCCCTTGACCGCGGCCGCCTTCTTGTCGTCCGCCGGGTCGTACTTGCGCACCGGGCCGTTGCGGTCGCGGTCGATGACCATGGCCCGCAGCGCCGTGAGCGCGGCATCCAGCTGCAGGTCCACGAACTTCTTGCCGTCCTTCTCGGCGGCGGCCGCCTTGGAGGCGTCGCCGGCCGGCGGCGGAACGGCGGCCTTGTCCTGCCCCGGCTCCTTGGCGGGCTCCTTCGCCGGTTCCTTCGCGGGATCCTTGCTCTCCGGCTTGGCGCCGCCGTCCGCGGAGTCGTTCTTGGGAGCGTTCTCCTCCACCCACTTGTCGTGCTGGCGCTTCAGGACCTCGGCCAGGACCTCCAGGTCCATGGCCACCTTGATGTCCGGCTCGATGCCGATCTTGTGGATGCACTGGCCGCTGGGCGTGTAGTAGTGGGCGGTGGTCAGCTTCAGGCCCGCCACCTCGTCGCCGATGCGCACGTCGCGAAGGGTCTGGACCGAGCCCTTGCCGAAGGTCTTCTCGCCGACCAGCACCGCCCGGTGGTGGTCGCGGAAGGCCCCGGCCACGATCTCCGAGGCGCTGGCCGAACTCTGATTGACGAGCACCGCCATGGGGTAATCCGGACGGGTGCCGAGCTTGCCGGCGCTGTAGACCTGGGGCTCGCCGGCCCGGCCGCGGATGGAGACGATCACGCCCTTCTCCAGGAACAGATCGGCCACCTTGATGGCCGCGTCCAGCCGCCCGCCGCCGTTGACGCGCAGGTCCAGGACCAGCGCCTTCATGCCCTGCTTCTCGAGCTTGACCACGGCCTTGGCCAGTTCCTCGGCGGTGTCCTCCTGGAAGGTGGTCACGCTCACGTAGCCGATCTTGCCGGCCTCGTCGATGATTTGCGGGATGCGTACGCTCTCCACGCTGATGATCTGCCGGACGATGGAGACGTCCAGGAGCTTGGTCTCGCCCTTACGAGCCATGGTCAGGACCACCTTGGTGCCGGGCTTGCCGCGCATCTTGTGGACCGCCTCCTCCAGGGTCATGCTCTCGGTCTCGACCCCGTCGATGCGCACGATGCGGTCGCCGGGCAGCACCCCGGCCCTGAAGGCCGGCGAGCCCATCAGCGGCGTGACCACCGTCAGCCAGGCGTCCTTGATGGTCACCTCGATGCCCAGGCCGCCGAACTTGCCGGTGGTGCTGGCGGTCATGTCCTGGTACTCCTCCGGGGTGAGGAAGGAGCTGTGCGGGTCGAGCTCCCGGACCATGCCCCGGAGCGCCCCGTAGAAGAGCTGCTTGTCGTCAACCTCCTCGACGTAGCCGTCGAGGATCAGCCGCCTGATCCGGGCCTGGGCCTCGGCCTCGCGCATGCGCTGTTCGGCGGTCGGCGGAGCCTTGGGCTTGGCGGCCGCCGCGGCCGGCGACTTGGCGTCCGGGGCGGCCGGCGCGGCCGCCGCGGGGCGCTCCGCGGCGGTTCCGGTCTGGGCGGAGACCCCGCTCCAGGGCGCCCGCAAGGCGCACCAGGTGAGAGCGGCTGCGGCGGCGATGGCCAGGAACGGCATGAGGCGGCGGAGCATGGAGCGTCTCCTCTGATCCCGCGAAATCCGGCAAGCTGCTTCCGGCGGACCCGGACCAGTCTAGCCGGGCCGCACCGGGAGTCAAGTTGGAGCCAGGCAGCACCAGGTCATTGAATTCCCCGTGGCGGACGAGGCTGACGGCTTGGCTGCGATGTTCGGCGAAGTATTCGCGGGCTTCTGGGACGCAACGGTATCCCAGGGCGCGGATCAGGGTGAGGCCTGTATTGCGGGCCGCCGCCAATACCTGCGGTCCAGAGACTGTCCCGACCGGCCAGCATCGCCCCTATCGAAACCGCCAGTATCGACCGCAACCGATATCGCTGCCCCTGTTTCTCTCGCACATCCTTCACGCGACCCAGCAAGTCCCATGGTGTTACGCCTTTCGCGCCGTCGCCCACCGCTCTCCTCCAGCCCCCTCAGACTCCTCAATACTGCGGCTCGTGCCGCTTCTGTCCCACGCGCAAGATATTCGATCTCGCGCACGGAGGCGCAGCGCTTTCATCCCATCATTTCAAGGGAAAGACTTTCGCTACGATCAACGCCTAGTTCACGAGATTCTTCAAGCACGGGGTCGGCACCCGGAACGGCGCGAAGTTTGATGTTCCTTTACGCTTAACCCGGAAGGCCACCTCGGCCAGCAAGCGATCAAAATCGACAGGAGTCATGTTATCGCCGCCCACGCAAGCCCCATCCCCGCGTCCGCGCCGGACACTCTTCGGCCCGGCCGAGGCCTAAGCGCCGCACATGTGGAGCTTGGGCGCAAGGGCCGACTCATCGGCCAGGCCGGCACGAACTGCAACCTGTACAGCCGCCGCCCGCCCGTCGTCCTTCTCGGGCGCGCCGCGCCTACGGCGCGATGACGGTGATGGTCGCCTTGACGATGGCGCTGAGGTTCCTGCCGTCGGAGGCCTTGAAGCTGAAGGTGTCGACCCCGACGTACCCGGCCGTCGGCGTGTAGGCCACCCGGTTGGCCGCCGGCCAGCTGATCGTACCATGCAACGGCAGGGGCGCCACGGTGTAGACCAAGGCCTGATTGTCGACGTCGGTGGCCGACCCCAGGGTGATGTCCACCGTCGCGTTGTTGGCCACGCTCACCGTCTTAGCCGCGACCACCGGCTTGTCATCGATCGGCAGCACCGTGAGCCTCACGATCGCCACGTTGCTCCAGTGGCCCCGCGCGTCCCTCACCTTGAAGGCGAAGCTGTCCGGCCCGTTGTAGTTGGCATTCGGCTTGTACGTCCGCTTCGCCGTCGTTCCGCTGGTGATCGTCCCGTGCGCCGGCGGCGACACGATCTTGTACGTGTTCACGTCGGCGTACGGGTCGGTCGACGTCAGCACGATCGCCTTCGACACGTCCTCGTTGGTCACCACCGTCTGCGGGTTGGCCACCGGCGGGTCGTCGATCGATGCCACCGTCACCGTCACCGTCGCCACGTTCGAGTACACCGTCCCGTCGTACGCCCGGAAGGTGAAGCTGTCCGTCCCCGTCCAGCCCGGCGTTGGCGTGTAGGTCCGGTTGGCCGACGTGCCCGCCGAGACCGTCCCGTGCGCCGGGGAGCCCACTAGATGGTAGGTCAACGTGTTCAGGTCCGCGTCGCTCGCCCCCAGCACGACCGCCTTGGCCGTGCTCATCTTGGTCACGACCGTCTGGTCGCGCGCCACCGGCGCGTCGTTGACCGACGCCACCGTGATCGCCACCGTCGCGATGGCGCTGTCGAAGCTCCCGTCGTTGACCTTCCACTGGAAGCTGTCCGTCCCCTTGTAGTGCGCCGCTGGCGTGTACGTCAGGTTCGGCGCCGTCCCCGAGAGCGCCCCGTGCAGCGGCGCCGTGGTGATCGCGTACGTCAGCGTGTCGCCGTCGGCGTCCGTCGCGCCCAGCGTCACCGCCCGCGCCTCGTCCTCCGTCACCGCCAGCGTCGCCGGACCCGTGATCACCGGCACCGCGTCGACCTTCACCGTCACCGTCGCCACGTTCGAGTCCGCCGTCCCGTCGCTGGCTTTGAACGTGAACGTGTCCGTCCCGTTCCATCCAGGCATCGGCGTGTAGGTCCGGTTGGCGGCCGCGCCCGCCGTGACCGTCCCATGGCTCGGCCCGGCCATGACCGTATACATCAGGGCGTTGCCGTTGGCGTCCGTCGCCACCAACACGATCGCCTTGGCCGTGCTCACCTTCGTCACCACCGACTGCGCCGCCGCCACCGGCGCCGCGTTGACGTTCGTCACCTCCACCGTCACCGTCGCCACGTTCGAATACAGCGCCCCGTCCTTGGCCCTGAACGTGAACGTGTCCGTCCCGCTCCAGCCCGCCGTCGGCGTGTAGGTGTGCGCCGCCGTCGTCCCCGCCGTCACCGTCCCGTGCCCCGGTTGAGCCACGATCTCGTAGGTCAGGGCCGTGCTGTCCACGTCCGTGGCCCGCAGCGTGATCGCCTTGGCCGTGCTCACCTTCGTCACCACCGCCTGGTCGGAGGCCACCGGCGCGTCGTTGACCGCCGTCACCGTGATCGCCACCGTCGCCACGTTCGAGTCGACCGCCCCGTCGTTGACCCTGAACGCGAAACTGTCCGCCCCGGCATAGTTCTCCGCCGGAGTGTAGGTCAGGTCCGGCGCCGTCCCGGACAGCACCCCGTGCGCCGGCGAAACCACCACCGTCCAGCTCAGGCCGCTCCCCTCCGCGTCCGTCGCCGCGAGCGTGATCGCCTTCGCCGTGTCCTCGTTCGTCGTCACCGCCTGCGCCCCGGCCACCGGCGCGTCGTTGACCGCCGTCACCGTGATCGTCACCGTCCCGACGCCCGAGTCCGCCGCCCCGTCGTTCACCTTGTACGTGATCGTCTCCGCCCCGTTCCAGTCCGCCGCCGGAGTGTAGATTAGGTCGCCCCCGGTGAAGACCGTCGGGCCACCCTCCCCCTGCAGCGCACCGTGCGCCGGACCCGACACGATCGTGTACGTCAGCGCGTCGCCGTTGGCGTCGGTCGCAGGCAGCGTTACCACCACCGCCGCGTCCTCCTCCGTGGTCACCCCAAGGTCCGTAGCCGCCGGCGCGTCGTTCGTCACCGTCACGTTCCAAATCCGGGAATCAGTCCCGCCGTGGCCGTCCGAAACCGTTACCTTGACCGTGTGCGCCCCGGCGTCGGCCCCGCGCGGACTGTAGTTGAACGCATTCAACACCACCCCCGTGCCCACCCCGTCGAGCTCCCACGAATAGCTCAGCCCATCCCCGTCGGGATCCCACGCGTCTGCCTCGAAGGCCTGGGTCGTCCCGGCCGCCACCGTCACCGGGCTGGCCGGGCTCAAGCCCGAGATCTCAGGACTGAAGTTCACCGCCGTCACCCCGACCGTCACCGTGGCGATCGCCGAATAGACGATCCCGTCAAAGACCTTGTATTTGAAGCTGTCCGTCCCATTCCAGTGCTGGTCAGGCGTATAGGTCAGGTTCGGCGCCGTCCCCGAGAGCGTCCCGTGCAGCGGCGCCGTCGTGACCGTATAGGCCAGCGCGTCCCCGTCGCCGTCCGTCGCCGCCAGCACCAGGGCCTTGGCCACGTTTTCCGCCGTGCTCACCGCCTGCGCCGGAGCCACCGGCGCCACGTTCGAGGCCTTTACCGTGATCGTCACCGTGGCCACGTTCGATACCGCCCCGGCCGCGTCCGTCGCCTGGTAGGTGAAGCTGTCAGCCCCCACCGCGCTGCCCGTGTAGCTCCGCGCCGCCCCCGAACCGGTCAGCGTCCCGTGGCTCGGGCCCGAGACGATGGCGTAGGTCACTGCCGCCCCCTCGGGGTCGGCCGCTGAGAGCGTCACCGCCCGGGCCACGCCCTTCACCGCCAGCACGCTCAGGTTGGCCGCCACCGGCGGCTTCGAAAAGCTCACGCTGATCGCGTGATTCGCTGCCACCGCCGAGAAGGTGTAGTCCGTCGGATTGCCGGCTACCGCCACACCGTCGACCAGGAGGCTGGCGACAGCGTAATCGGCGTCCGGGGTGATCGCGAACGCCCGGTCCGCCCCCGCATTGACCACCACCGCACCCGAGGGGGTAATCGCCCCGTTGGCCCCGGCCGTCGCCGTGACCGTCCACTGCCGGATGAAGCTCGCCGAGATGGTGTGGGCAGCCTGCACGTCCGTGAACGTGTACGAGGTGATAGCCCCCTGCGAAACGCCGTCGACCAGCACGTCCGCGATGATGCAGCTGGCGTCGGGGACGATGGTGAACGTCCTGTCCGTCCCCTTGACCACCGAAACCGGCCCAGACGGCGAGACGGACCCGTTGGGCCCCGCCGAACTGGCGATCACGCACCCGGGCATAAAGCTGGCCGCAATGGTGTGGTCGGCCGAGACATTGGTGAAGGTGTAGCTACCGGCCGCGCCCACCGCCAAACCGTCGACCGTCAGATCAGAGACCGCGTACCCAGCATCGGGGGTGATCGCGAAGGTCTGGCTCGCTCCACCGCAGACGGGCACGGTGCCGCTGGGGACGATCGTCCCGTTGGCCCCCGCCGAGGCGATCACGCCGTAGACTGTGGTCGGCACGCCCTTGCGGATGGTGTTATTGACCGAGTCCACCACGTAGACGGTGTTCGCACTGCTGACCGCCAGCCCAAGCGGCGTGAAGAACCTGGCGGCCGAGCCGACGCCATCGGCGCTGCCCGAACTGCCGGCTGAGCCGGCCACGGTGGTCACCGCTCCGGCGGGCGATATGCGCCGGACGGTGTGGTTGGCACCGGAGTCCACTGCGTAGACGTTTCCGCCGCTGTCCACCCCCAACCCGACCACCCGCCAGAACTGGGCCGCCGCACCCGTGCCGTCGGCGTTGCCGGCAATCGAGTCTCCCGCCAGGGTGGTCACCACCCGCGAGGGGGTGATCTTGCGGACCCGATTGCCGTCGGCAACGTACACGTTGCCAGCGCTGTCCGCAGCCAGACCGCTGACAGTCATGAAGCGGGCGGCGCTGCCCGTACCGTCGACCAGCCCCGAGACCTCGGCGAGGCCGGCGTAGGTGGTCACCACTCGCGAGGGCGTGATCTTGCGGATGGTGCAGTTCATGGTGTCGGCCACGAAGACGTTCCCGGAACCATCCACGGCGATGGCCTCAGGGCAACGAAACCGGGCGGCGCTGCCCGTGCCGTCCGCAGTGCCGATGGTGTTGGCCAGGCCGGCGAACGTGGTCACCACCCCCGTCGAGGTGACCTTGCGAATCGTGCTGCTGTTGGTGTCGGCCACATAGACGTTGCCGGAGCCGTCGACGGCCACCCCCCTGGGGTAGCTGAAGCGAGCTGCACTCCCGATCCCGTCCTCCGTGCCGATGGTCATTGGAGAACCGGCCAGGGTGGTCACGACGCCCGCCGGGGTGATCTTCCGAATGGTGCTATTGGCCCGGTCCGCGACGTACACGTTGCCCGAACCGTCCACGGCCACTCCGCAGGGATCGAAGAACCTGGCAGCGCTGCCGGTACCATCGGCACTGCCGACGTGACCGGCCGAGCCGGCGAAAGTGGTTACAGTGAGAACCTCGCCAGCGGCAGCCAGGCCGGCACAGACGGCGGTCGTCAGCAACGCCGCGGCAACCAGGTCCCTCATCCCACATAAACCGAATGGCCGCATTTCCCACACCCCCCTTGCCGCCAGGACTGAGGCGGCGCCCATCTGGAATACCCTGCCCGTCCGACACAGCCCTGCTGTTTCTTAAATAACTTACCCAACAGGCCGCCGCGAGTCAACCCGGAATTTCCTAGGGCGGTTAAACGCCGTTGTTTCGTTTCTTGAAATGACCCGGGCAGCCCGTACGGATTGACATTCCCGCCACCCCGGGTAACCTCTGCCCGGAAAGCCGGAGTCCGGAGACCCCGACCATCATGAACCGCCGAGAAGCCAGCCGCCTCCGCCGCCTCGACCGGCGGCGCTCCTGGAAGCCCTTCACCGACATGCGCGAGTATCTCGCCTCCGAGCCGCACATCATCGAGCGCGGCCGGGGGCGGTGGCTCTACGACTCCGAGGGCCGGAGGCTCCTCGACGCGGTCAGCTCACTGTGGTGCAACCTGCTCGGCCACCGCGTCCCGGAGATCGACCGGGCCGTCCGGGAGCAGCTCGGGCGCGCCGCCCACACCACCTCGCTGGGGCCCACCCACCCCGCGGCCATCGAGCTCGCCGACCGGCTGGTGCGGATGGCGCCGGAGGGCCTGGAGCGGGTCTTCTACACCGACTCCGGCTCCGAGGCGGTGGAGGTCGCGCTCAAGCTCGCCGTCGGCCACTGGAGGCACCGCGGCCGCCCGGAGAAGTCGAAGATCGTCTGCCTGGCCGAGAGCTACCACGGCGACACGCTCGGGGCGGTCTCGGTCGGGGGCATCGAGGTCTTCCACTCGGAGTGGCGGAAGCTCTGCTTCGAGGCCATCCGGGTGCCGAGCCCGGCGTGCCACGCCTGCCCGCGCTCGGACTCGCCGAGCTGCGGCCGTAAGTGCCTGGCGGCGCTGGAGCGGCTGCTGGCCGAGCGTTCCGGCGAGATCGCCGCGCTGGTGATCGAGCCGCGCATCCAGGCGGCCGCCGGGATGCTCTTCGCCTGGGACGGCTACCTGCGCGAGGCCAGGCGGCTCACCAGGAAATACGACGTCCTGCTCATCGCCGACGAGGTGGCCACCGGCTTCGGCCGCACGGGAAAGCGCTTCGCCTGCGACCACGAGGGAGTCCGGCCCGACCTGCTGTGTCTCGCCAAGGGCCTGACCGGCGGCTACCTGCCGCTGGCCGTCACGCTCGCGACCGGCGAGATCTTCGAGTCCTTCCTGGCCCAGGCCCCGGGCGAGCGCCGGGTCTTCTACCACGGGCACACCTACACGGCGAACCCGCTGGGCTGCGCCGCGGCGCTGGCGGCCATGAAGCTCTACCTGCGCGAGGAGCCGAAGCTCCGCCGACGCTCGCGGGAGCTGGCCAAGGCGCTCGCGCCGCTCGGGAAGCTCCCGCACGTCGCCGGGGTGCGCCTGCTCGGCCTGATGGGCGGCGTGGAGCTCATCGAGGACAAGGGCTTCCGCAAGCCCTTCGACCCCAAGCGCCGGGTCGGCGCGGCGGCCTGCAGGGCGGCGCTCGACCACGGCGTGCTGGTCCGCCCGCTCGGCGACCTGCTCGTGGTCATGCCGCCGATCAACACGACGCCGCCGGAGATGCGGCATCTGGCGCGGGGGCTGGCGGCGGCGATCCGGCAGGTCACCGGATAGCCGGCGGTGAACACCGCCGGCCAAGCCGACCCGGCTCCTCCCGACTTCTCGGTCATCGTCCCGGCCTACAACGAGGAGGCCGAACTGCCCCGGTCACTGGCGGCACTGCGACTGGCCATGGAGCGCGCCGCCCGCCAGGGCCTCTCCGGCGAGCTCATCGTCGTCGACAACAACTCGGCCGACCGCACAGCGGACGTCGCCCGGGCCGCCGGCGCCCGGGTGGTCTTCGAGCCGGTCAACCAGATCTCCCGGGCCCGGAACGCCGGGGCGCGCGCGGCGGCCGGGCAATACCTCGTCTTCACCGACGCCGACACGGTGGTGAGCCCCGAGCTGCTCGCCGCCGCGCTCGGGAACCTGGCCTCCGGCCGGGCCGCCGGCGGCGGGGCGGCCATGGACTTCGACAGCTACCCGCGCCGGGGCACCCGCACGGCGATCCGCCTCTGGAATCGGCTGGCGCGCTGGCGGGGGCTGGCCGCCGGCGCCTTCGTCTACTGCCTGCGGGAGGGCTTCGAGGCCGTCGGCGGCTTCAGCGAGAAGGTCTACGCCGGCGAGGAGATATTCTTCTCGCGCTCGCTCCGGCTCTGGGGCCGGCGCCGGGGTCTGGCCTTCGAGGTGATCGCCACCCACCCGGCGGTGACCTCCAGCCGCAAGCTGCGCTGGCACTCCTGGCCGACGATCATCCTGTACAGCCTGGGCCTCGCGATCTTCCCGGCGGGGCTGCTTTCGCGGCGGCTGTGCGCTTTCTGGTACCGGCGGCCGGAGGGAGGATCCGGTTCATAGCGACAGCGTGGCCAGTCTCGCGTTCCCCGTGATCGCTCTCGTCCTTGCCGCCGGCACTGTGGCGGCTACACTGCCCGACGAAAGGTACAAGGCATGAAGCGCACCTGGCTCTCCATCACCGGCGGCATCCTGC
Source organism: Planctomycetota bacterium (assembly GCA_022703445.1). GTDB lineage: Bacteria > Planctomycetota > SZUA-567 > JAKLDR01 > JAKLDR01 > JAKLDR01. The sequence continues at coordinate 23,582 of JAKLDR010000040.1, forward strand.
TCGTCCTGCTCTCGCTGGGCACCGGACTGGGCGGCATGAGTTACGTCGCGCTGAGCACCCCGGAGAACATGGCCACGATGCTCAAGGAGTACCGCCGGGCCATCGACGAGGCCGAGAAATCCGCCCCGCCCGACCAGCGGCCGCAGTTCGAGGAGGCCCGCAAGCTGGTGGCCGACCTGGAGGCCCGCACCGCCGGGACCGGCGGAGAGGTCTGGCTGGCCAGCTGGCGGCCGTTCGGCTACTTCGAGCTCTTTGCCTCCGCCCTGGGGCTGGTCGGCGGCGTGGCGCTGATGATCGGGGGCCGGTTCGGCCGGACCTCGGGGCTGCTTGCCGGCGTCGCCGGGGCCGCCGCCTGCGTCTGGGGGTCGATGATCGGCGTGCCGCCGCCGGTCAGCACCGGCCTGCAGATCGCCTGCCTGCTGGGCTACGTGGTGGCGATACTCGGGGCGTTCTCCATCGTCACGGAACCGCAGGCGGAGGGCTGAGAGGCCGCCGAACGCGAAAACAGCAGGGGCGCGGCAAGCCGCGCCCCTTCACTGACAACTGTCAACTGAGAACTGGCAACCGCCGTTAGGTCCCCATCTCCCACGAAGCCAGGTACTTCTTCTGCTCCGCGGTGAGGCGGTCGATGCCCACGCCCATGGACTTGAGCTTGAGCGCGGCCACGAACTTGTCGATCTCGGCGGGCACGTCGTAGACCCGCCTGGTCATCTTGCCTCTGGGGGCGTTCTTGGCGACGAGCTCCGCGGAGAGCGCCTGGACCGCGAAGGACATGTCCATAACGCAGGCCGGGTGGCCCTCGGCGGAGGCCAGGTTGATGAGCCGGCCGTCGGCCAGCAGGTAGACCCGGTTGCCGCTCCTCATGGTGTACTCGTCGACGAACGGGCGGATCCCGCGGCGGATCTTCTTCGCGGCCTTGGCCAGGCCCGGGATGTCAATCTCCACATTGAAGTGGCCGGAGTTGGCCACCACCGCACCGTCCTTCATCACCTTGAAGTGCTCGGCGCGGAGCACGTTGATGTCGCCGGTCAGCGTGCAGAAGATGTCGCCAATCCGCGCGGCCCTGGCCATGGGCATCACCTGGAAGCCGTCCATGACGGCCTCGAGGGCCTTCAAGTGGTCGATCTCGGTGACGATCACCTGGGCGCCCATGCCCCGGGCGCGCATGGCGAAGCCGCGGCCGCACCAGCCGTAGCCGGCGGTGACCACCGTCCGGCCGGCGAACAGGCGGTTGGTGGCCCGGATGATCCCGTCGACGGTGCTCTGGCCGGTTCCGTAGCGGTTGTCGAAGAGGTGCTTGGTGCCGGCGTCGTTGACCGCGACCACCGGGAAGAGCAGCTTGCCCTCCTCGGCCAGGGCGCGCAGGCGGATGACGCCGGTGGTGGTCTCCTCGGTGCCGCCCCACACGCCCGGGGCGAGGTCCCGCCGGTCGCCGTGGATCCGGCTGACCAGGTCGGCGCCGTCGTCCATGGTGATGTTCGGGCGGAAGTCGAGCGCCGCGTCGATGTGCGCGTAGTAGGTCTTCCGGTCCTCGCCCTTGATCGAGAAGGTCGAGATGCCGAACTCCTTCACCAGCGCGGCGGCCACGTCGTCCTGGGTGGACAGCGGGTTCGAGGCGCACAGGCGCATCTCGGCCCCGCCGGCCTTCAGGGTGCGCATGAGGTTGGCCGTCTCGGTGGTGACGTGCAGGCAGCCGGAGAGCCTGACGCCCTTGAGCGGCTTCTCCCGCGAGAAGCGCTCGCGGATGGCCCGCAGGACGGGCATGTCCTGCTCGGCCCACTCGATGCGGCGCAGGCCGTCGGCGGCGAGCCTGAGATCGCGGACGTGGTGCTTGACCTTGGCGGCCATCAGGTTTCTCCTTGGTTCCCCCTTTTGAGCTGCGGGCATTCTAGCCGCGCCGGCGGGGGCTTCAAGCCCAACATGAAGAAGCTGCGGGAACGCCCCTTGACAGGGCCCGGGGCCGCCGGCATAATATGTCTGACATAATCAGGAGGCCGGCAATGGGCACCGGGTGGAAGCTGCCGAGGAAGGGAACCGGATGGCTCTGGCGCCGGCGGGAGGGGGAAGCATGAAGCGCCGAAGCCCGATCGCGGGGCTTGGCATCCTGGCCGGATGTCTGCTGGCCTGTTCGGATGGTGGGGCGGCGGCCGCAACGCCGCCGGAGGGAAAGACCGTGAAAGACGCCAAATCCACAGTTGTCCTGGGCGAGCCCGTGGCGGTCTCCCAGGCCCCGGCCTCCGTGAAAGAGTGGGGGCCCTGGCAGTTCCCCGAACTCGAGCGCCTGGCCGATGGCCGCATCCACCTCTCCTACCACATCGAGGCCGATTCGGCGACCGCCTACGGCAAGCCGTTTGGCCACGCCTACTCCAAGGACGACGGCCGGACCTGGACGCCGGCCAAGGAACCGGATGGCGACGGCGGACTGCTTCTGCCCAACGGCGACCGGCTGCGTCCCGCGCCGCAGCGCTCCATACCAGCATCCTCGCTGAAGCTGCCCAAGCCGCTCTTCGCCCGGACCGGCTCCTGGGGCGGTGACTACCGTTTCTACACTCCGGACCAGCTCGGGGAGGTTGCCCGCGGCTACCGCCTGGAGCGGCTGCCGGCCGGTGGCAAGGCCTGGAGCCAGGAGCTTCCGACAGTCAAGCTTCCCGACCCGCTGCGCTACGTCACCGAGGGCGTGCTGCCCTTTCCCAGCCTGGCCCACGGCTTCGCCCACTGGCGCCCCGCCCCGGACGGGTCGACCTGGATAGTCACCTACCAGTTCCGGCGGACCGCCGCCGCCGATCGTGCCAAGCTGGGAGAGGTCAGGTTCGGAGCGATCTTCCTGCGCTCGACGGACAACGGCCACACCTGGGACACGGTCAGCGAGATCCCCTACCAGCCGGACCCGGCGGCCGATCCCAACTGGGCCAAGCGCGACGGCTTCACCGAGCCGGATTTCTGCTTCCTGCCCGATGGTTCGCTGTTCTGCCTGATGCGCACTCAGGACGGCACCGGCCAGGGAGCACTTCTCTCGGCGCGCTCTACCGACGGCGGCCGGACCTGGAGCCGTCCGGCCGTCTTCGACGATCTCGGGGTCATGCCGAAGCTCCTGGTGCTCAAGAACGGCACGACCCTGGCGGCTTACGGCCGGCCCGGGCTCTACGTCCGGGCCAGCGCCGACCCGGCGGGGAAGGAGTGGAGGCCGCGCGTGGAGATCGTCAAGGGCGACGCCACCTGCTCCTACTGCGATCTGCTCCCGCTTGGCCCCGACCGAGCGCTGATCGCCTACTCGGACTTCAAGTGGCCGGACCAGACCGGCGCCAAGCGCAAGACCATCCTGGTGCGGACCATAACGGTCAAGGGTCCGTGACCATGGCGACCAAAGAACCCAAAACCAGGGCGGCCCGGCCGGCCGGCGCCAGCCGGGCCGAGCGCGTCATGGAGTGGCTCCAGAGCCACATCGAACGGCACGGGCTGAAGCCGGGCGACGCCCTGCCCGCGGAGCTGGAGATCGCCGCGGCCGCGGGCGTGGCCCGCTCCTCGGTGCGCGAGGCGCTCACCGCGCTCAAGGTCCTGGGCATCGTGCGCTCGCGCCGCAAGGGCGGCCTGCGCATGGTGCGCGAGCCGGTGCTGTTGGAGTTGCGCCCGTACTTCGCCGAGCACTACCATTCGCGGGGGGTGCTGGACGAGGCCATGGAGTTCCGCGCCGCACTGGAACTGGGGCTGGCCGAGCTGATCTTCGCCAGGATCCCCCGGCGCTCGACCGCCGCGCTGCGGCGGATCTGCGAGCAGGTGCGCGCCGCGCCCGCCGGCGGGGCCGACCTCTACACGGCCGAGCGGCGCTTCCACGTGGAACTGCTGGCGGCATCGCGCAACCGGCTGGCCGGGGTGCTCGCCCACCTCTACACCCCGATCTTCGCCACCCACGAGGCCATGACGGCGGGGCCCGGCGAGGCCGCCGGGAAGTGGCTCCGGGAACACCTCGACCTGGTCGAGGCTCTGGAGCGCCGCGACCAGCCCGGGTTCCTCCGGGCCATGCGCGCGCACGTGGCACCCTACATCCGCCGTCGAACGCCCGGCGAAGACTAGCAGCCCGTCGGAGAACAGCGCGGCCCTCTCCCCGTGCGGGAGAGGGCCGCGGATTTCCTGCCGACCGTATCGCCGCGCTACTTGGCGCCCTTGGCGGTCTTGACCTTGCAGACCGCGGCCTTGGACGGCACGCCCGTGAACTTGCAGAGCTCCTCGACCTTGTCGGCCTTCTCCCAGGTGAAGCCGTCGCCGGTGCGGCCGAAGTGGCCGTGGCGGGCGGTCTCGCGGTAGATGGGCCGCTGGAGCTTGAGGTGCTGGATGATGCCCTTGGGCTTCAGGGGGAAGACCTCGCGGACCGCCTCGCCCAGCTTGTCGTCGCTGACCTTGCCGGTGCCGAAGCTGTCCACGCGCACGGAGACCGGCTCGGCCACGCCGATGGCGTAGGCCAGCTGGACCTCGCAGCGCTTGGCCAGCCCCGCGGCCACGATGTTCTTGGCCACGTAGCGGGCCATGTAGGCCGCCGAGCGGTCGACCTTGGAGGGGTCCTTGCCGCTGAAGGCGCCGCCGCCGTGCCGGCCCATGCCGCCGTAGGTGTCGACGATGATCTTCCGGCCGGTGACGCCGGAGTCGCCCTGCGGGCCGCCGACCTCGAAGCGCCCGGTCGGGTTCACGTGGTAGATGGTGCAGTCGTCGAGCAGCTCCGGCGGGATGATCGGCTTGATGACCCGCTTGATGATGTCGGCCTTGAGCTCCTCCTGGCGGTCGTTCATGGCCGCGTCGTGCTGCGCGCTGATCACCACGGTGTGGACCCGCACCGGAGTGTCGCCGTCGTATTCCACCGTGACCTGGCTCTTGCCGTCCGGGCGCAGGTAGGGCAAGAGGCCGTTCTTGCGGACCTCGGCCAGGCGCGCCACCAGCTTGTGGGCGAGCATGATGGGCATGGGCATGAGTTCGGGGGTCTCGTCGCAGGCGAAACCGAACATCATGCCCTGGTCGCCGGCGCCCTGCTCGTGCTCCTCGTTCTCGTCGACGCCGCGGGCGATGTCCGGGCTCTGGCCCTCGATGGCCACCAGCACCGCGCAGGTCTCGTAGTCGAAGCCGGTCTTGGCGTCGACGTAGCCGATCTCCTGGACGGTCTTGCGGACCACCGCGGGGATGTCCACGTAGCAGCCGGTGGTCACCTCGCCGGCCAGCACGGCCATGCCGGTCTTGACCATGCTCTCGACGGCCACCCGGGCCTTGGGGTCCTGGGCGATGATGGCGTCGAGCACCGCATCGGATATCTGGTCGCAGACCTTGTCGGGGTGACCCATGGTCACCGATTCGGACGTGAAGAGCTTCCTCTCTGGCATCGCGGACTCCCTCTCCCCCAGCAATTCCCGGCAGCGTGGCCGGCGGAGTTCGCCCGCCGACGGCACGGCGGGATTGTAGCCGCGCCCACGGAGGGCGCAAGCGCGGAGGCGCGACGAAGAGGCTGCAGACTGTAGGCCGGAGGCTGGAGGCTGCTGGCCGGGAGAGTTCAGGGCCGACCGCATCTGCCTCGGCCTCCAGCCTTCATTCTCCAGCCTGCAGCCTACGGTCTCCAGCCCGCTCCGGCGTGTAATATGCACAACTTGGGCACTCCCGGCCATTGAACACAAGGCGCCGCGCGGGGTATTATCTTCACATCAGGGCCGCATCGGCCCGGGACGAGGAAGACAAGGAGCTGCAGATGGCCAGGCATAAAGCCCAGGGCGGCGACACCAGGTGGTTCGTCCAAGACCGGTTCGGGATGTTCATCCACTGGGGTCTCTACGCCCTGGCCGCGCGCCACGAGTGGGTCAAGAACCACGAGCGCATCAAGGACGCCGACTACCAGAAGTACTTCGACCACTTCTACCCGGACCTATATGACCCCAAGGCCTGGGCCCGGGCGGCCAAGAACGCCGGCATGAAGTACTTCGTGATCACCACCAAGCACCACGAGGGCTTCTGCCTTTGGGACTCGGACCTCACCGACTACAAGGCCACCAAGACTCCCTGGGGCCAGGACCTGCTCGCGCCCATGGTCGACGCCTTCCGCGAGGAGGGCCTGAAGGTCGGCTTCTACCACTCGCTGCTCGACTGGCACCATCCCGAGTACCCGGTGGACCGCTGCCACCCGCAGCGCGACGACCAGGCCTACCGCAAGCAGACCCGCAAGCGCGACGTCCGCAAGTACGCCGAGTACCTGCGCGGCCAGGTCGAGGAACTCCTGACCCGCTTCGGCAAGATCGACATCCTCTGGTTCGACTTCTCGTTCCCGGGCAAGGACGGCAAGGGCCGGGCCGACTGGCAGTCGGAGAAGGTCATCGAGACGGTCCGCCGGCTGCAGCCGGACATCATGGTCGACAACCGCCTGGACCTGCCCGGCGTCGGCGACTTCGTCACCCCCGAGCAGTTCCAGCCCTACACCGGCCCGAAGGACAAGTCGGGCAAGACCGCGGTCTGGGAGGCCTGCCAGACCTTCTCCGGCTCCTGGGGCTACCACCGCGACGAGCAGACCTGGAAGACGGTGAAGCAGCTACTCTGCATGCTGATCGACGGCGTCTCCAAGGGCGGCAACCTGCTCTTGAACGTCGGCCCGACCGCCCGCGGCGAGTTCGACGGCCGGGCGCTCGAGCGCCTGGAGGGCATGGGACGGTGGATGCGCCTGCACTCGCGCTCCATCTACGGCTGCGGCGAGAGCAAGTTCAAGCCGCCGGTCGACTGCCGCTACACCCAGAACGGCAAGCGGCTCTACCTGCACGTCTTCAACTGGCCCTTCAAGATCATCTACTGCCCGGGCCTGGCCGGGAAGGTCGAGTACGCCCAGCTGCTCCACGACGGTTCGGAGGTCAAGATGAAGGGCCTGGAGGACTGGCAGGCCATGAGCGCGGCCGGCGGGCCGCCGCCCGGGACGCTGGCCCTGACGGTGCCGGTGATCCAGCCGAACGTGGAGGTGCCGGTGGTGGAGCTGTTCCTCAAGTAGGGCGAGACGAGGGGGTATGTTGGTGCGTGAGTATGTGAGTGTGTGAGCAGGGCTGACGTGCCCACACACCCACAAACCTACACACCCACACACGCCCAGGAGGTCCCCATGTCCCACTCAGACGGCTGGGCCGCGCTGAACCTCGAGATGCCCCCGCGAGTGCCGCGGACCGAGTATTCCGCGCACGGGCACTGGGATCTGGTCAGGGCCGCCACCGGGATCGAGGTCGGCGTGGAGAGCCCCAAGGAGGTCCAGCGCCGGGCCGGCCAGGCCTTCCTCCGGGCCTGGAACTATGACTTCTGGTGGTCCACGCTGATCGCCGGCCAGGTACTCAAGAAGATGCACACCGACATGGGCCACGCGGCCTACGCCGCCGGCGGCGTGGACCGCAGCGACCACATCGTCTGCCCCTTCAAGGAGCCCGAGGAGGTCCTGGCCTTCGACCCCTGGCAGGTCTACGGCCCGGTCGACAAGGCCGAATGGACACGGAAATTCGAGGAGCACTACCGGGCCAACTGCGACTTTGGTCCGGACCTGGTCAACATGACCGGCATCTACACCACCTGCGTCTCCGGGCTGATCGACATCTTCGGCTGGGAGATGCTGCTGACCGCCGCCGGGACGGACCCCGACGGCTTCGGCGCGGTGGCCGACCGCTACGCCTCCTGGATCATGCAGTTCTTCGAGGCGCTCGGCGCCGCCGACGTGCCCGCCGTCATGATCCACGACGACATCGTCTGGACCTCCGGCGCCATCTTCCCGCCGGAGTGGTACCGCCGCTACGTCTTCCCGAACTACAAGAAGTACTTCCGGCCGATCCTGGACTCCGGCAAGCGGCTGGTCTATACCTCCGATGGCAACTACACCGAGTTCATCGACGACATCGCCGGCTGCGGCGTCCACGGCTTCGTGATGGAGCCGACCACCGACATGAAGTACGTCGCCGAGAAGTACGGTCGGACCCACGCCTTCATCGGCAACGCCGACACCCGCATCCTGCTCTCGGGGACGAAGCCCGAGATCCGCGCCGAGGTGGAGCGCTGCATGGCCATCGGGAAGTCGTGTCCGGGGTTCTTCATGGCCGTGGGCAACCACATTCCCGCGAACACCCCGGTGGACAACGCGCTCTACTACAACCAGGTCTACGAGGAGCTCTCCCGGCGCTGAGCGCCGCCCCCCGCCTCGCGCCAGTAACTCCTCCTGCGGAATTCGGCAGGCCCCACGCCACGCAGGCGTTTGAAGACCCGCGAGAAGTGGTAGCGGTCGCAGAAGCCGCACTGGACGGCGATCTCCTTGATGCCCATGGCCCCGCCCTGAAGCAGCAGGCAGGCCCGGTCGATGCGCCTGGCGACCAGCCAGGCCTGCGGGCTTCGGCCGGTCACCCGCCGGAAGAGCCGGATGAAGGCATTGACGTTCATGCCCGCGGCGGCGGCCAGCTCGGAGTTGTCCGGCGGGCTCCCCAGCCTGGCTTCCATCGTCCTCCGGGCCGCCACGACTCGCTCGTCGGCACGGAACTCGGGAATCTGTCCCGGCGGCACCCGACTGAGCGCCAGTGCGGCCAGCATGTGGGCGAGGACCGCCAGTCGCGGACCGCTGCCGCCATCCCCGGCAGCCGCCGGTCCCTCGATCAGAGGCCGGGCCTCCCGGACTGCGGCGAGCAGTTCCGGCGCCGCCGGGAAGACGATGACCGTCGGAGCCACCGCATCGAACGGCGCGGCGGCCAGAAAGTGCAGATAGAAGTGGGTCACCGGGAGGGACAACTCCGTCCGGCACGGGGTGTTCGGCGGTATGACCATGAAGTGCGCCGGGGAAAGGTCGAAGCGCCGGTCGTCCAGGAAGACGCTGGCGCCCGGCCGGTCGTTCCAGTAGAGCCGCCAGTGCGGAGCGGAGATGTTGGCAAGGGTCCAACTCGCCAGCCGGTGCATCCGGCAGAGCAGGATGCGGATGTCGGGATCGTACGCACTGGCTTCCAAGCGATTCGTCCCTCCGGCCGGGGATTGTCCGCCGCCGCCGGCCCAGCGCAAGGTCCGCGGCCGACGGGCACGGCTCCAAAAGACGCCCGCCGTCCCGAGTTCGGGGCGGCGGGCGAGGGAACTGCCGTGGTCAGCGGGTCGTCAGGGCTTGATGCAGTACGGACAGGGGTTGAGCTTCTTCTTCTTGGCGTCGGTCAGGGTCGTGTTCGCGGCATCCTTCTTGACGTACTTGCAGGCGGCCACGTGGAAGTACTTGGCCACGCCCTTGTTGATCAGGACCTTGTCGGTGGGCATCAGGCTGGAGAGAGGGGTCAGTTCCGGCTTGCCGGCGGTGCCCGTCCCGGTACCCGTACCGGTCCCGGTGCCCGTGCCGGTGTCAGTGCCTGTACCGGTGCCGGTGCCGGTCGGTTTCGGCGGCTTCTTGCCGGCCTTGAGATCGGCGAGTTCCTGCTCCATCGTGCGAACCTTGGCGTCCAGGTCGGCAACCTGGATGGCAGCGCGCCGGGCGCTGGCCTCGGCGTCGTCGCGCTCCATTCTGGCGCTGGCCAGATCCTTGTTGAGCTTGCCGACCTGCGCATCCATTTCCTTCTTCAGGCTGGACTTGCCGGCGCCAACCACGATGGCAATGATCAGCAGCAGGATGGACAGGGCGGAAGCGGCCAGGGCCAGAGGCATCCAGAACCCCGGCGAAACCTCCTGGCGGGAGGTGCTGGCACTCATCTGGCCGCTCTTGGAGCGCCACGCCCCGGCGCAGGTCCGGCAGACGAGCTTGCCCTCGGCATCGGGCTGCAGGTTCTGATCCTGGACAGTGACCCCGCACTTGCTGCAAACGGCCATGGTACTGATCTCCTACGAAACCTCGTCCTCTCAACGGGGCGGAATGCCCCGCTAGCCCTGAGCATATTCCGGGGGGCCTTCCTGTCAAGGAATGAGTTGGCGGTCCGGGCCCCGCGACCCCTCTCCAAGCGTGCGGACGGGGGCTCGGCACGCTCTAAAGTCCCAGGGAACCTGTAATTGACCACGCCGGGAGCGCCCCTTAGGATGACGCGGGGCCCCCGGGGACCTGGCGGGCTGGAGGGACATGCCATGGTGGACTCTGCCGATACCCTGCGCGAAGCGGTCAAGGACGTCGGCGTCAAGCGGGTGGCCGCCGCCCTGGGCGTTTCCACCTCGCTCGTCTACAAGTGGTGCGAGCGCCCGAACAACGCGGACGGCTCGCCGGGCAGCGGCACGCCCAATCCGCTGGACCGCCTGGCGCTGCTGATCGAGGTCTCCGGGGACGACCGCCCGGTGCGCTGGCTGGCCGAGGCCTCCGGGGGCTTCTTCGTCCGCAACCCGTCGGCGCGGCCCGCGACCGGCCTGGGCCTGCTCCGCCAGACCCAGGTTATCGTCCGGGAGTTCGCCGACCTCCTCGAAAGCATCGAGGAATCCCTGACCGACGGACGGATAGAACCGACCGAGGCCGGCGACATCCGCCGCGAGTGGGAGCAGCTCAAGAGCGCCGGCGAGATGCTGGTGGTCTCCTGCGAACGCCGCGCCGGCGTCGCCCGGAAAGGGGCCCGGAGCCCGCGGCGCGCCGCCTCTGAATAATCTCCGGGCAATGCCGTCTTGCGCAGAAGCTCGGAGAAGGTTAGCATGCACCGCGCGCGCCAGGCAGGCGCGGCGGCCGGGCTGAGACCCGTGAGTTGGAAGGAGAACGACGTGCTCAAGCGAATGGCTGGCCTTGGATTGGCACTGACGGTGGCGTTGACCTGGAGCGCCGCGGGACTGGCCGGCGACGCGGCCGCCCCCGCCCCCAAACCCGTCGCCAGGCCGGCGGGCGTTCCGGCCGAAGCGGCCTTCTGGATGATAGTGCCGTCGCCCAAGGCCTCCCTGGAACGCCTGAAGAAGCTGGCTGAAGCCTTCCAGCCGGGCACCGGCGCCATGGCCGAACTGGGCATCCGGCAGGCCAGCCCCTGGAGCTTTGCCGAGGCCGACGAGGCCAAGCCGATCGTCGCCGTCTTCCAGCTTCCCAAAGAGGCGGGCGCCGATCCGTCCTGGGCAGTGGCCGGCAGCCTCAAGGCCGGGACCGACGGCGCCGCGGTCCTCGAGAAGCGCTTCGGCGGCAAGCCGGCGCGGACCGAGGACGGGGTGAGCGTCTTCCTGCAGGTCCAGGAGGGCGCCCTGCCCGACAAGGAGATCTTCGCGGCGGCCAAGGACGGCCGGCTGGTTCTGGGCGACAGCAAGGCCCTGATCCGGTCCCTGGCCAACTGCCCGGCGCCGGCGGATGGCGCCTTCCCGGCCGGGGCCGACATCCTCGCCGGCGTGGACGTCACCGTGCTGGCCACGCAGTACAAGGACAAGATCGAGGCCGGCCTCAAGGACCTCGAGGAAGGCGCGGCCAACGCCGCCGCGATGATGCCCGGGGCCGGAGCCAACGCCCAGGGCATGGTGGTCGGGGCCAAGGTCCTGGCCGACAAGTGCCGCGTCGGACTCAAGGAGGTCGCGCAGGCCGGCGTGCGGATCGGGTTGGGCGACACCATCTCGATCACCTGGACCCTCCAGGCCATCCCAGGCACGTCCTTCGCGGCTGAACTCGCCAAGATGGAGAAGCTCGGCCTGCCGCCGGTCGGCCTGCTCCACGAGCAGGGCACCGTGGCCATGGCCCTCAGCCTGCCCCCGGAGTACGCCCAGTCGTTCGTCGAGTTCCTGAACCCGGTGGTCCGGGCCGGATTGACCATCGAGGAGGCCGACCAGGAGAAACTCAAGGCCCTGGACGCCGAGGCCACCAAGTTCACCACGGCCCTCTCAGCGCTGGCCAAGCAGTTCGACGGCCGGATGGCCATGTCCCTGGGCAAGGGCGCAGGCGCCGGGGCCCTGGGCTTCCTGGCGGTGAAGGACCCCGCCGCGGCCCGCGCGGCCATGACCACCATCGGCAAGCTCTCGCAGGACGGGCCGTTCGCCGAGGTGATGCGCAAGCAGGGCCAGAAGCAGACCTTCGCCACCAACGTCCGCCAGAACGGCGGGG